>NZ_JAGGQS010000034.1:0-5496 GCF_018613175.1 Bacillus sp. ISL-47
TATTCCATTGGGAGTAGGCATTATCATCTCTCCTTGGAACTTCCCGCTTGCGATCATGGCCGGTACAACCGTTGCGGCAATCGTGGCAGGAAATACTGTTCTATTAAAACCAGCTTCTACCACTCCTGTTGTGGCAGCGAAATTCGTTGAAGTGATGGAAGAAGCAGGCCTTCCGAAGGGCGTCCTAAACTTCGTACCGGGCAGCGGTGCAGAAGTGGGCGATTATTTGGTTGACCATAAAGATACCCGCTTTATCTCCTTCACAGGTTCACGTGATGTTGGTCTTCGCATCAATGAGCGCGCATCTAAATTAAACGAAGGCCAAATCTGGCTGAAGCGTGTTATCGCTGAAATGGGCGGTAAGGACACGATCGTTGTTGATAAAGAAGCAGATCTTGAATTGGCAGCTACTTCTATCGTGGCATCTGCATTCGGCTTCTCAGGACAAAAGTGCTCTGCGTGCTCACGTGCCGTAATCGTGGAAGATGTGTACGATCAAGTATTAAACCGTGTTGTCGAGTTAACAAACGAATTAACTCAGGGCAATCCGGAAGATCAAAGCCATTTCATGGGCCCTGTCATCGATCAGGGTGCATTTGATAAGATCATGAGCTATATTGAAATCGGCAAAGAGGAAGGCAAGCTGATGACAGGCGGAGAAGGAGACAATTCAAAAGGCTTCTTCATCAAACCGACTGTATTCGCTGACCTTGCGCCAGATGCACGCTTAATGCAGGAAGAAATTTTTGGACCGGTAGTAGGCTTCACAAAAGCAAAAGATTTTGACCATGCGCTCGAAATTGTCAACAATACTGAGTATGGCTTAACTGGTGCTGTCATCACGAAGAACCGTGAGCACATCCAAAAAGCACGCGAAGATTTCCATGTTGGAAACCTATACTTCAACCGCGGCTGTACAGGTGCGATCGTTGGCTACCAGCCATTCGGCGGCTTCAACATGTCAGGAACTGACTCAAAAGCGGGCGGCCCTGACTATATTCTGCTTCATATGCAGGCGAAGACAACGTCTGAAATGTACTAAAATGATTAAGAACTGTGCAGGATTTTCGTATCCTGCACATGCTATAACCGTAAATAGTTTAAAGACAGACGGCGTAACGTTACAATAAAAAGGACTATTCTGAAAAAGGAGGAATTTTAATTGACTGAAGCGACTAAATCAAAATCACTCATTGAACAAACTGAAAAATATGGTGCCCATAACTATCATCCGCTTCCAATCGTTATTTCTAAAGCAGAGGGTGTGTGGGTTGAAGACCCTGAAGGCAATAAATATATGGATATGCTAAGTGCCTATTCTGCTGTAAACCAGGGGCATCGCCATCCAAAAATTATCCAGGCGCTAAAGGATCAGGCAGACCGTGTAACCTTAACTTCACGTGCTTTCCACAATGATCAGCTTGGACCTTGGTATGAAATGATCTGTGAACTGACAAATAAAGATATGGCTCTTCCGATGAACACGGGGGCGGAAGCAGTTGAAACGGCAATCAAAGCTGCACGCCGCTGGGCTTATGATGTTAAAGGCGTTGCTGATAACCAAGCTGAAATCATTGCTTGTGTAGGAAACTTCCATGGCCGTACAATGACAGCGGTTTCTCTATCTTCTGAAGAAGAATATAAGCGCGGTTTTGGTCCAATGCTTCCTGGGATTAAGTTAATTCCTTACGGTGACCTGGATGCGCTGAAGGAAGCAATCACTGAAAACACTGCCGCATTCCTGATCGAGCCAATTCAAGGGGAAGCCGGCATCGTTATTCCGCCTGAAGGCTTCTTAAAGCAAGCGTATGAAACTTGTAAGGAAAACAATGTCCTATTTATTGCAGATGAAATCCAGGCTGGCCTTGCCCGTTCAGGCAAAATGTTCGCATGTGAGTGGGAAGGTGTCGATCCGGATATGTATATCCTTGGAAAGGCGCTTGGAGGCGGAGTATTCCCTATCTCATGTGTTGTAGCGAACAAAGATGTTCTTGGTGTATTCAACCCTGGGTCACATGGTTCAACATTCGGCGGAAACCCAATGGCATGTGCCGTTTCGGTTGCATCGATGAATGTCCTTGTTGAAGAAAACCTTGCGGAGCGCTCACTTAAGCTTGGTGAATATTTCATGGGCAAATTAAAAGAAATCAATAATCCTGCCATTAAAGAAGTTCGCGGACGGGGATTGTTTATTGGTGTTGAGCTGAATGAGCCAGCACGCAAATATTGTGAAGAATTGAAAGAAGAAGGTTTGCTTTGCAAAGAAACGCATGACACTGTTATCCGCTTCGCCCCTCCATTAGTGATTTCGGAAGAGGAGCTGGACTGGGCAATTGAAAGAATCAAGAAAGTATTAAGCTGATTTCAGGATTAAATGCAAATCTCTGCATCCATCAGATGCAGGGGAATCCCTATGATTTTATTGCTGTATTTTCCTAAATATTTAATCAAGAGGTGCCGTTATGGGAGCTGCAGGAGTAGCTGGTAAACAAGCTGAACAAAAATTGGAAGAGTCTTTAAATTTATTTACTTCAACTCAAGTGGTAATCAAAGAAGCTTTAGGAAAGCTCGGTTATTCAGATGAAATGTATGAGCTGTTAAAAGAGCCGTTAAGGATGCTGACTGTAAGGATTCCGGTAAGAATGGATGATGGTGCCATCAAAATTTTTACCGGATATCGCTCTCAGCATAATGATGCGGTAGGGCCAACCAAAGGCGGTGTCCGTTTTCATCCGGAAGTGAATGAAGATGAAGTAAAAGCTTTATCCATGTGGATGAGTTTGAAGTGCGGAATTGTGGACCTGCCTTATGGCGGAGGGAAAGGCGGTATCATCTGTGATCCGCGCACCATGTCGATGGGCGAGCTGGAACGCTTAAGCCGCGGATATGTCCGGGCGATCAGCCAGATTGTCGGGCCGACAAAGGATATACCGGCTCCGGACGTTTACACAAATTCACAAATCATGGCGTGGATGATGGATGAATACAGCCGTCTTCGCGAGTACGATTCACCTGGTTTCATTACCGGCAAACCGCTTGTTCTTGGCGGATCGCAGGGCAGGGAAAAAGCAACTGCGCAGGGCGTTGTCATCTGCATTGAGGAAGCTGCCAAAAAACGCGGCATTTCAATTGAAGGCGCCCGTGTAGTTGTACAAGGATTTGGAAATGCCGGAAGCTTCCTGGCGAAATTCATGCATGATGCCGGCGCTAAAGTCGTTGCGATTTCGGATGCCTATGGTGCCCTTTATGATCCGGATGGCCTAGACATTGATTACCTGCTGGATAGACGCGATAGCTTTGGAACGGTGACAACCTTATTTGATAACACTTTAACAAATGAAGAATTGCTGGAACTGGAATGTGATATCCTGGTTCCTGCGGCTGTTTCCAATCAGATTACTGCTGCTAATGCCCATAATATCAAGGCACCAATTGTCGTGGAAGCTGCAAATGGCCCAACAACTCTTGAAGCAACTAAAATTCTATCGGACCGAGGCATTCTTCTGGTTCCTGACGTCCTGGCCAGCTCAGGCGGCGTGACGGTATCCTATTTTGAATGGGTACAAAACAATCAGGGGTACTATTGGACTGAAGAAGAGGTGACAGAAAAGCTTCAAAAAGTGCTTGTTCAGGCCTTTGAAAATGTGTACCAGACAGCACAGCAGAGAAACGTGAATATGCGTCTTGCAGCTTACATGGTTGGTGCCCGAAAAATGTCTGAAGCCTCCCGCTTCAGAGGCTGGATCTAAGTAATCCTCTTGGCATCTTGCGCTTAAGAAAAAATCCTTGCACATAAGTGCAAGGATTTTTTGCATTCTAGCGTGTAGGCTTTGCCTCAGGCTCTCTTTCCAGTTCTTCATTTGGTTTGAATAATAGTCCCAAATTGATTAAACCTGCGATGCCTACCAAGCCATATATAATTCTTGAAAGGGCAGAATCCTGACCGCCAAAAATAGCTGCCACAAGATCAAATTGGAAGAATCCGATTAAACCCCAGTTAATTGCGCCAATAATTGTAAGAACCAGTGCAATACGTTGAATGCCACTCATGATGTTTCCTCCTTGTAGTATAGGTTCATAATTAGCTTGTTCATTGGAATAAAAAATATTCATCGATTCACATGTAGAAGGCCATAATGTTACAGGGATATTTTTTAGCTTTAGGTAAGCTTTCCGTTTGTCTCGTTAAGGATTAGGCTGGCTGTGAATCGTTCTTTTTGCAATGGCTTTTAAATTGAAAGATAATAATGTGGTAAAGGAGATGAGAAGATGCAAAATTTTACCTTTTATAATCCGACTAAATTGATTTTTGGAAAAGGTCAGCTTGACCAATTACAAAAAGAAATTCCGCAATACGGCAAGAAGGTTCTTGTTGTGTATGGCGGAGGCAGTATTAAGCGCAATGGTTTATACGATAAAGTGATGGCACAGCTCAATGAATTGGGAGCTGAGGTTTTTGAAGTTTCCGGAGTTGAACCAAACCCGAGGATTTCAACTGTCCGCAAAGGCGTTGACATTTGCAAGAATGAAGGCATCGAATTTCTCCTGGCTGTAGGCGGTGGGAGTGTGATTGACTGCACTAAGGCAATCGCTGCGGGTGCAAAATATGACGGCGATGCCTGGGATTTAGTCACCAAGAAAGCTTTTGCCTCGGGGGCTCTTCCGTTTGGAACCGTTCTGACTCTGGCAGCAACCGGTTCTGAGATGAATGCCGGATCGGTTATTACAAATTGGGAAACGAATGAAAAATACGGCTGGGGCAGCCCGGTAACGTTCCCGAAATTCTCAATTCTTGATCCTGTCAATACATTCACCGTGCCGCGGAACCAAACTGTATATGGCATTGTGGATATGATGTCACATGTGCTTGAGCATTACTTCCACCTTGAAGAGAATACAGATTTTCAGGATCGTATGTGTGAATCTTTGCTGATCACCATTATGGAGACAGCGCCAAAACTGCTTGAAGACCTTGAAAGCTATGAGCATCGTGCAACGATTTTATATAGTGGAACGATGGCATTGAACGGAATTCTGAACATGGGCTACCGTGGTGACTGGGCTACCCATAATATCGAGCATGCTGTATCAGCTGTTTATGATATTCCGCATGGCGGAGGGCTTGCGATCCTGTTCCCGAACTGGATGAAGCATAATCTTAGCGTGAAGCCTGAACGATTCAAACAGCTTGCTGTTCGTGTGTTTAAGGTGGATCCAGCAGGTAAAACAGATGAAGAGACAGCACTGGAAGGTATTGATAAGCTGCGCGAATTCTGGAATAGCATTGGTGCTCCATCACGACTTGCAGATTATGAGATCGATGACAGCAAGCTTGAATTGATGGCAGACAAAGCTACTATCAATGGAGAATTCGGCAATTTTGCGAAATTGAATCATGATGACGTTATGGCTATTTACCGGGCATCTTTATAAATGAAACATCATAATTCAATCAGGACTCTGCTTAAAGCAGAGTCCTTTTACATGTGCGCCCGG
>NZ_JAGGQS010000035.1:0-152888 GCF_018613175.1 Bacillus sp. ISL-47
GTACGGTGGTGTGAGAGGTCGGGGGTTAGTCACCCCCTCCTACTCGATTTAGGCTGTTATCCAATTACTTCAGTTAAATCTTTTTCAACGGCATTTCTCTGTAATAAAGGTACTTTGAATTGGGTACCTTTATGATAGACGTTGGAAATAGGAAAGAGGGAGAAAAATGGGAAAAGCAGTTTTTCTCGACCGGGACGGTGTCTTAAATGAGGTTTTATCTGACAGGGTTAAATTTGTAAACAAGCCGGAACAGTTATTTTTGCTTGAAGGCGCAGCTGAAGCAGTTGCAGAATTGACAAAAGCAGGTTATGAGATTTTTGTCGTGACCAATCAGGGCGGCGTCGGACTGGGATACTTAAAAGAAAAAGAATTAATGAGAATCCATGATAGGCTGCAGGAGCTAATTGCAGAAAAAGGCGGCCATATAAAGGAAGTAGCTTATTGTCCGCATAAACCAAAAGCGGGTTGTGAATGCCGGAAGCCAAATGCAGGTATGCTGCTGGATCTAGCAGAAACATATAATCTTGATCTTGCGAGCAGCATTATGGTTGGCGATCACGAGCGAGATATTGAAGCAGGTAAGAAGGCAGGCTGTAAAACAGTTTTCATTGGTTCAGATCCGACAAAAGCTGATCTTCAGGCAAATTCACTGTTTGAGGCAGTAGAAGATATTTTGGAAATGCTTAATTAAGAGAATAAAAGCCGCTTCGCAGATTGCTGAAGCGGCATTTTATTTTTCGATAATTGCCTATAAACTAGCGTGCTCCGCCAAGCTGCTGTTCAGCCATTTGGACAAGGCGCTTTGTAATTTCTCCGCCTACTGATCCATTTGCTCTTGAAGATGTTTCCGGGCCAAGGTTCACACCGAATTCTGTTGCGATTTCATACTTCATTTGATCAATTGCCTGACTGACTCCTGATACTAAAAGCTGATTAGAATTGTTGCTTCTTGCCATGTAAATCATCTCCTTTGGTGTAGTTTTCTTGATTGTTACAATCATAGCTTCAGAAAGTGAATAAAAATTTATTCATAGGTCCAATTGGTAATTAAAGGTATTTTGACTGCCGGCAAGTTTGTTATACTTTTTCATAGGGAGCATAAAGGGGGAAAGGAAATGAGTAAAAGGATTGTGCTTGCGGGAGGAAGCGGTTTTTTAGGCCAAGCTCTTGCTGACCATGTAAAAAAAAGGGGCTATACTGCTGTGATTTTGACCAGAGGCAGTTCTGCTGAAAAGAACGGGATTACATATGTACATTGGGATGGCAGAACGCTGGAGGATTCTTGGGTTCGTGAAATCGAAGGCAGTTATGCCATCGTCAATTTTACAGGAAAAAGTGTTAATTGCCTGTATACAAAAAAGAATCGGGAAGAAATCCTTGCTTCAAGATTGGATTCAGTCAGGATTTTAAAGGAAGCTGTTAGGGAAAGTTCAGCGCCGCCGCAGGTATTTGTTCAGGCTGGTTCTCTTGCGGTATTTGGAGATACCACCGATGTATGTGATGAGGATGCAGCTCATGGTGATGGATTTTCAGTTTCCGTTTGCCAGCAATGGGAGGAGGCCTTTTTTAATGACACACTGCCGAAAACAAGGCAAGTCATGCTGCGAATCGGATTTGCGCTCGGAAAAGACGGCGGGGCACTTGGTCCGCTGCAAATGCTGGCCCGTTATGGACTTGGCGGTACGATTGGGTCCGGCCGCCAATATATCAGTTGGCTGCACATGGACGACCTGAACGCTATGTTTATGGCATCCATCGAAAATGAGAACTATGAAGGTATTTATAATGCTACTGGAACGGCCCCTGTTACCAATAAAGAATTCATGAGGGTATTGCGCAAGGTCATGAATAAAAGCTGGGCTCCGCCTGCACCTGCACCATTAGTAAAACTGGGTGCGTATACGATCATGAGGGCTGACCCCAGCCTGGCGCTGACAGGCCGGAACTGCATTCCGAAGAAACTGCTCGAGCACGGATTTAACTTTAAGTTTACAAATCTGGAAGCAGCTTTGCGGGATATTATTTAAATGGGAAAACAGACGTGCTTGGGCGGCACGTCTGTTTTTCTAGGGAGGGGATAGTCCTTTATGTGCGTTTATAGCCTTAAGATACTCTTTCAGTGTCTTACATGAAATTTTACCAGCATCTAAACTCTGTTTAACCGCACATATATTCAACATACCCTCACAGCTCACCGTTATACAGCTGCAAATAGCCAAGCTTCCAGGAGGTGTATGCACTTAATAAAACCGCTGCCACCATAATAACGGAAAATGCCAAGTCTTTCCACGTGACGGTGATTTTATGATAGAATTGCCTGTTCTTATCGCCGGTAAAACCTTTCGATTCCATTGCCATGGCTGTTCTTTCTGCTTTGCGTATGGCCCCGGCAAGGAGAGGGACTGCATATCTTTTAAGCTCAGCTAGTTTTTCGGAAAAAGACCTTGCTTTACCTACTCCCCTTATCCGGTGAGCACTTCTGATAATCTCAAATTCTTCTTTTATTAATGGCAGAAATCGATAGCCAGCCATAATGCCATATGCAAGCTTCGGTGAAAGCCGGCATTGCTGCATTAAACTGAGCAGAAACTCTGTTGGCTTTGTGGTTAAAATAAACAAAAGGGACAGCGATGTAAAGCTTAACACGCGCAGCCCAAGTGAGAGGGCACGCTGAAAGCCTTCCTCAGTTAATGTTAAGATGCCCCAAGTCCATAGGATGGTTTCTCCTTGATCTGTCCTTGAAAAAAGAACAGCTGACCAGATGTATATGAATGCCATAAATAAGAAAGGCGAGAATAACAACAGCCACTTCTTAATTGACACCCTTCCAAGTATGAGTGTAGTACTCGCTGTTATTATCAGGGTGAGCAAGGGTGTGAGCGGATCAAAAAAGATAGATAAAATTAGTACGCAAATCACTACAGTGAGCGCTTTTATACTGGGATTAATGTCATGTAAGAGCATAATCTCCACTCCCCGTACGGATATCGTTCTTGAACTTTTCATAGTATGGAAGCTGAAGGGAGGCCTGCTTCATTATTTCCTGTTTGTTCCATAGGTCATCTGGCGTTCCCTCATAAATCATTTCTCCATTTGAAAGAATAATCACTTTATGTGCATAGGACTGGATTAGATCCATATCATGGGTGACCATAATGACGGATCCTCCATCGTGTATCTTCTCCTCTAAAAGAGCCATAAGTTCACGTGCAGTATTGGCATCCTGTCCAAATGTAGGCTCATCAAGCAGCAGCAAATCCTGCTTATTCACAAGCATGGTTGCAACACTTAACCGCCGTTTTTGCCCTTGGCTTAAGGAAAAAGGGTGAAGATGTGCCTGCTGATGTAAACGAACCTGCTTCAGTATAGTTTTAGCTGTTTCATTTATTTCCGCTTCTTCCATCTCCATAACTTTTAGGCTGAAAACAATTTCTTCAAACACAGAATCTGTAATAAACTGATGTTCCGGATTCTGGAAAATGTAGCCCATTTTCTGCCTCAATTCATTCTCCTTCCATTGGGGGAGAGAACGTCCAAGAAAGGAAATCTCCCCGGAGGAACCCCAATTTAATCTGGAGAGAAGTCTGGAAAGTGTGGTTTTACCGGATCCATTCGGTCCTGCTATTGCAATAAATTCCCCCTTTTTAACAGAAAAACTAATATCTTTTAACAGTTCATTTCCGCCTTTGCTAAAAGAAAGTCTTTGGACTTCAAGAATACTTTGATCCGCTAAGCCAGTTAAGACATTTTTCTTTTTTTCAAAAAGCCGAACTGCTGAATCAGGGTCTGCTAATCCCTTAATTAGTTCATTTTGGTTTAGCGGAAGGGCGGACCCGGAGTAAAATCCGGCTTTCTTTGCTATAAGGCCAGCTCTTACTGTGCTTGGCAGCCAGATTCCTTCTGACTGAAGCTCCTCTGCATAATCAGTAAAGCAGGCATCCGGCTTGCCATTAAATAAAATTTCGCCTCCTCGGTTCAAAACCAGACAGCGGTCAATTTGATCAATCCACTCATCCAGTTTGTGTTCAATGATCAGCAGTGTAAGTGAAAGCTTAGTTCTAAGCTTCTTGATGATGCTGGCAAGCTCGCTGCTTGAGGCAGGATCCAGATTTGCTGTCGGTTCATCAAGGATCAGGATCTCCGGTTCCAATGACAAAACACATGCCAAAGCCAGCTTCTGCTTTTGCCCTCCTGAGAGGGTGTGAATCCTAGCATGTTTATATGGGAGAAGGTTGACAAGTTCAAGTGCATGATCAATCTTTGGCCCAATATCCTCAGGAGGAATATTCATGTTTTCCAGTCCGAACGCCAGTTCATCCTCGACGGTTACCATACAAAACTGGCTTTCAGGATCCTGAAATACCATTCCAATGCTTCTATTAATCTCACCTGGTCTGAATGCGCTCAGCCATTTTCCCTTAAAAGAGACCAATCCTTCAAGATGGCCATCTACAGCCTCGGGGTACAATTTATTTAGGCAAAGTGCAAGTGTACTTTTTCCGCAGCCGCTGGGCCCGAGAATAAGAACTGCCTCCTCAGGAAAAAGGTTTAAATTCACACCATTAAAAACAGGGTTTTTCTCTTCTTCATGCCTAAAAGTAAGCTGCTTTGTCTTTAGAATAGCCTCGTTAAGCCGTAATTCCATTGTCCGGTTTTCCCCTTTTCCGTTCCTTGCCGATCGGGAAGCTGCTCAATGCACCTGTTTTTGCCAGACTTTCACTCAGCCATTTTCCGAGTAAACCTGCCAGTAAAGCGCCGCTTGCTAGCCGGACGAAAAACATGGCTGTCACATAACCTGGTGAAAGTGCAGCATAGCCTGAAATAAAATAACCCCATATAAAGCTTGTGACAGATGAGCCCATACCTGCCGCGATTAAAATCCAAGTGCGGTAATTACTCCATTTTGCAGCCGCAAAAACAGCTTCTGCGCCAATTCCTTGTATCATGCCCGAAATGATAAGGCGTGGACCGACGGCATTGCCAATCATGACCTCGACCGTTGCGGCAATGGTTTCCGATAAAAAGGCAGCCCCGGGCTTTCTGATAATATAGGCAGCAATAATCGAAACGATAAACCAGATTCCAAAGATAATATCATAGCCAATCAAGCCGAACATCCCAAAAAGTACGTTCCCGAATTGAAGAAAAACGAGATAAACCACCGCAAACACAACAGCCAAAACAGAAAGGACGATCACTTCACGAAGCTTCCATTTTTCAAGCATATGATTCAGCCCCCTTATTGGAAGGGCTGTTCGCAGACATATTAACTGTCATAACAATATGGGTGGAATCACTTTTTTTACATCCCTCGAATGCATCTTCAAGCGTTTTAAAAACAGCATGTGCATCTCCATCAAGTCTTGAAGCATAATGGACACCTTTTGAAAAAGTGCCCTGTGATTTTGCCAGCTCCACCTGGTCCATTATGACATCCATATATGTAGGGATTCCCATTGGATAAAGGGCAAATTGGGCGGCAACTTTCTGAAGGATACTTGAAGACTTTTCCTTATTTGCTCTCTCTTCATTTTCAGCTAGGTAGGCATCGCCTGCCGTATCTCCAGGACAGCCGTTTGAAAAAGTGCCATTGAAAACAACATGGTCGCCATGCTTGGCTGCTTCCAGGTAAATGGCTTTTACAACATCAAAGACATGAATGGAACGGCCGCGCACACATGTGCTGACATCATCAGTTTCCATCCATACCTTGCTTGTGTCCACTTCATTCAGTGCCGATAAAATAATATCCACAAACCGGTCAGACATAGGATAAATAGAAAATCTGCACCCTGTAATCTCGCTTGTTCCACATAAGAAATTTTCTTGCATACTGTCATTCCTCCTAATTTTTTATAAAAATAGGCTCTGTTAATCTTGCCTGTTGATTTCCGCTCCACGCACTCAGCGAACCGCAGGCGGTCCGGAAGCCTCCTCGGCGTCTAGCGCTTGTGTGATCTCCCTATGACTCACTTCACCCGCAACAATCAACAAGGGGCTGAAATCAACATTTAGCTTTATCACAGCCTAAAAATAAAAAACTGCATTTCCATGAGGAAATGCAGTTGAATGTTATCAATACATAAAAAATGATAGCCGTTCACCTGCACTTCCCCACGCTGGTATTATCCAGATCGGGTCATAAGGGTCAGAACGGAATGTTCTTCTCAGCCAAAAGCTCCCCTAGTGCAAACTTGATATGCAGTTTTTATTTGACTCCATCTTAATACGCGAACATTGAATTGTAAATGGATAATTTATAATTCTTTGAATTAAACAGTCTCTCAAATTGAAGTAGTCATTGCCAATTCCTACAAGCTAAAGAAAAATGTTTGCATTGTCCATGTCATGTTCTAATCAATTGCATTTCTTCATAAAAGTGTAATAGGACAATTTTACACCGAGAATAGGGGGCAAAGTAGATGATATACCGAATGCTTGCTTTAAATATTGATGGAACACTTCTCCAATCAAATGGAAGACTTCATAAATCCACTAAAGAAGCGATTGAATATGTACAGCAAAAAGGAATTTATGTAACGCTTGTAACGTCAAGGAGCTTTCCTTCTGCAAAGAAAGTGGCGAAAGCGCTGAAACTTAATTCTTTGCTGGTCACACACAGAGGGGCTTATATTGCCGCTTCTCCGGAAAAACCAATTTTTGTAAAACGTATACAGGAAGATGAAACGTTTGAAATAGTGCGCCTGCTTGAAGGCTTCACATGTCAAATCAGGCTGGTGCACGAAAAATATTCCCTGGCAAACAAAACAAAACTAAATTCCAATATGCTTGCTAAAACAGTATTTACTACAGGAGATCCCATCTTTTACTCACAGCAATTTGTAGATTCATTGAGCGATACCATTTTGGATGAACCTGTCACACCTCCAAAAATCGAAGTCTACTTTGAAGATAAAGAGGACCTGCAAGATGCTCATGATTCTATTAAAGGCATGTTTCAAAACATCGACATCATAAAACTGAATGACCTTCGCATGGATATTGTTCCCGCAGGAGTATCCAAGGTGAACGGATTGCTTTATTTGGGAGAACATCTGGGAATCTCAAGAAACCAAATGGTCGTTATTGGCGACTCTATAGATGATCTGGAAATGATCGAAGCAGCCGGCCTCGGTGTGGCAATGGGCAATGCCCCGGCGGAAGTGAAAAAAGCTGCAGACTGGCTAACCCGATCCAATAACCAAAACGGAGTCAGCTATATGGTCAAAGAGCACTTCCGCAAACAGCAACCGATCGAATTCCTGAGGAAAATGAATCTATTAAAATAAAGCAAACAAAAGAGAGTGCGATTATGATAATCGGCTCTTTTTTGATGAAAATAAAATTGAGAAATTGACGCAAAAGCAAGAGCAATAAGGACGCAATGCAGGCTGGAGCGGGGAGATGATGCAAAAAGGAGAGAAAGACGCAAAGAGTCGTGAAAATAACGGAAAAAAGTGCCAGGAGGACGCAAGCCCATTTGGGCACGAAGCATAAAAGTAGCGGCACGACGCAAAAGCAGGATTCCGGCTTAACATATATCAATGCCACAAAATATAGCCATTAAGCAATTTACCAATCTAGTAGGAATCTTTTACCCTATATTGACCTCCTTTACCCGTTTCTGTACACTTAAAGAAGTTTGTCAGCAACAAAGAAAATCGACTTTTTAGCTGCCGTTAGCTAACAGAATGATGGCAGTTTTCATTATATTCTTTTTAAAAAGGTGATCGCTTTGAAAATTTCAATATTAGGTATACAGGATGAACGGTTTCATCGGCCGCTTCGGCTGATTGGAAATCTATTTTTCGAGGAGTGCGAAGTGGTTTTAGGAGAAGCTTTAGAAGCTGATTTAACGATTGGTTTTCGCCTGGAACAAGGTGCCAGCTTTAAGGCACGAGCAGAACTGACCGACAAAGAAGGCCAAAAAAGGCTGGCTGTTTTTGAAAAAGCATTCGTACCTGCTAAAACGGAGAAAGAGAATTTCAAACAAGTGAAAAATGCTGTTTCTCATGTATATTTGACAGTTCTGCAGAACTGGACAGGCATTACGCAAAAGTGGGGGATTTTAACTGGGGTTCGCCCTACGAAACTTCTTCATCGCGCAATGCAAAACAAGACGCCACAGCATGAAGTCCATCAGCAGCTGAAGGAAGAATATTTGATTACGGACGAAAAAATTCGGCTAATGCAGAATATCGTTGATAGGCAGCTGGCTGTTGTTCCGGATTTATATAACCTCCAAAATGAGGTCAGCATTTATATTGGAATTCCTTTTTGTCCGACAAAGTGTGCTTATTGCACGTTCCCGGCATATGCTATTAACGGCAGACAGGGGTCTGTGAACTCCTTCCTTGGCGGTCTGCATTATGAGATGCGTAAAATTGGTGAATGGCTGAAAGAAAATAATGTTAAAATTACGACTGTTTATTACGGCGGCGGGACACCAACAAGCATTACCGCGGATGAAATGGACATGCTTTATGAAGAAATGTACACGTCTTTCCCTGATGTACAAAATATCCGTGAGGTAACAGTGGAAGCTGGCCGTCCCGATACAATTACACCTGAAAAACTGGAAGTGCTGAAGAAATGGAATATTGACCGCATCAGCATCAATCCGCAATCTTATATCCAGGAAACGCTGAAGGCAATCGGCCGTCATCATACAGTGGAAGAAACAGTTGATAAATTTCACCTTGCCCGCAATATGGGGATGAACAATATTAATATGGATTTAATTATTGGTCTTCCCGGGGAAGGTGTATCCGAGTTTTCCCATACTCTGAATGAAACGGAGAAACTGATGCCGGAATCTTTAACTGTCCATACATTATCTTTTAAACGTGCATCTGAAATGACAAAAAATAAGCAAAAATATAAGGTTGCCGATCGGGAAGAAATCGAAAGAATGATGAAAATGGCGGAAAATTGGACGAACGATCATAACTATGAACCCTATTACTTGTACCGCCAGAAAAATATTCTCGGCAATCTTGAAAATGTCGGCTATGCACTTCCAAACCAGGAGAGCATCTATAATATTATGATCATGGAAGAACTGCAAACAATCATTGGCCTTGGTTGTGGAGCCTCAAGCAAATTCATTGATCCTCAAACAGGAAAAATAACTCATTTTGCCAATCCGAAAGACCCCAAGTCATATAATGACAGCTTCGAGCATTATGCTGACGAGAAATTGAAAATTTTAAATGAACTGTTTAATAAAAAACAAAGATCCCTGACTGAATAGGCAGGGATTTTTTGTATGTTTTTAGAAAATTTAGTTAAAAATTAAAGGACTTTATCTCAAATAAATAGAATGAAAGAAATAGGTATAACTGGTTATAAGCTAATATAAAATGAAAGCGTTTACAATAAGGAGGAGTAGCAATGATGATGCAAACACCTTTGACTATGACCCAGATGATTAAGAGGGCAGAACAGTATTTTCCAAAGAAAATGGTCGTATCCAGGACGTCCAGCGGAATTAAAAGATTTACATATAAAGAAATTGCAGAACGAACCCGCAAGCTCGCAGAAAGCCTGCAAAAGTTAGGGGTTGATAAAGGGGATAAGGTCGGAACGCTGGCCTGGAACCATCATCGCCATCTTGAGGCCTATTTTGCAATCCCATGCAGTGGAGCCGTCCTCCATACGATTAATATCCGCCTGTCGCCTCAGCATATTTCCTATATCATTAATCATGCTGAAGATAAGGTGCTGCTCATCGATCCCGACATTGTTCCGCTAATCGAGAAGGTGAAGGATGAACTCAAGTCCGTCAAGGCATATATTATTATGACCGACGACAAAGAATTGCCGGAAACATCGCTCTCCCCAGTTTACCATTATGAAAAATTGGTTGAAGAAGCAAGCGGAAATTATGAATATCCTGATGATTTGGATGAAAATTCAGCTGCAGGGATGTGCTATACCTCTGCTACAACCGGCAATCCAAAGGGTGTCGTATATTCACACCGGGGAATTGTCCTCCACAGCATGGCACTGGGAATGGCCGATAGTGCAGCTGTTAGCGAGAAGGACATCGCACTTCCTGTTGTCCCAATGTTTCATGTAAATGCCTGGGGGCTGCCATTTGCTGCTGTTTGGTTCGGGACGACACTCGTATTGCCTGGCCCTTACTTTACTCCAAAGCTGCTGGCTGAGCTCATCGAGTCAGAAAAAGTAACCATTACAGCCGGGGTGCCTACAATCTGGCTGGGCCTTTTAAAAGAGCTGGATGAAAACGAGTATGATATGAGTTCGCTCCGTTCGGTACTTTGCGGGGGATCTGCAGCTCCGAAAGGTATGATTAAAGCGTTTGAGCAAAAACATAAAATTCCTTTCATGCATGCCTATGGAATGACTGAAACAAGTCCGCTTGTAGTCATTTCGACTCTAAAAAGCTATCAGGAAGAGCTTTCTGCGGTGGAACAGCTTGATATTAAAGCCAGGCAGGGCATCCTTGTTCCAGGCTTGGAGATGAAAGTTGTCGGCAAGGATGGAGAAGCCGCATGGGATGGAAAGGAAATGGGCGAGCTTGCGATAAGAGGCCCCTGGATTGCATCCGAATATTACAAGGATGAACGGACAAATGAAGCGTTTCGCGATGGCTGGCTGTATACGGGTGATGTCGTGACAATAGATGAAGAAGGGTTTATGAAAATTGTTGACAGAACGAAGGACTTGATCAAAAGTGGAGGAGAATGGATATCCTCTGTGGATATAGAGAATACCTTAATGGCACACGAAGCTGTATTCGAAGCAGCAGTAGTTGCTGTGCCTCATGAGCAATGGCAGGAACGGCCGGTAGCATGTGTTGTCTTAAAAGAACCTTTTAAAGGCAAGACAATGAAAGAAGAATTATATGAATTCCTTAAACCGCAATTTGCGAAGTGGTGGCTTCCGGATGATATTTTGTTCCTTGAGGAAATCCCAAAGACTTCTGTTGGGAAATTTCTAAAGATGGCATTAAGGGATCAAGTTCAAAAAGAATATACAGGAAATACACAGTAACACATTAATTAAGGGCAGCATCCTTATTTTAGGTGCTGCCCTTTATCTATGAAAATAAATGACAAAATTTAAAATTTTTAGACATAATGCTTTTTAAATATAATAATACTCTTTATAATAAAAGAAACGAAGAAAAGGAGGGGAAGGATTTTGGCAATAGATTTTGTAACTGATACTGTCAATCTGCAAATCGAAGGGCGTGTTGCAGCCGTTGAGATGAACAGGCCGGAATCATTGAATGCATTAAATATTGAAATGCTAAAAGGTTTATTGGCGATAATGAAGGAAGTAAGCCATATGGATGAGGTAGATATCGTTGTCTTAAAAGGAAACGGCCGTGCATTTTCCTCAGGCGGAGATATTAAAACGATGCTCCTGGAAGCAAATGAAAGCGATTTCTCCTCGGTTATGGAATGTATCAATGAGCTGGTTGTAACCCTTTACAGCATGCCGAAGCTGACCATCAGTGCAGTTGCAGGGGCAGCAGCCGGCCTTGGCTTCAGTCTTGCATTAGCAACAGATTATATATTGGCAGAGAAATCCAGCAAACTGGCTATGAATTTTATTGGAATAGGATTAATCCCGGATGGAGGCTCTCATTTCTTCCTCCAGCAGCGTATAGGCGAGGATAAAGCCAAGCAATTAATCTGGGAAGGAAAAGCACTTTCTGCGGACGAAGCGCTGCAGATAGGCCTTATTCATGAAGTGGCTGAAGACGAATTACGCACCGCTGTTGAATCGAAGCTAAGCAAATGGCTTAACAGCCCAACAGAAGCCATGATCAAGACGAAGAAAATCCTTGCAGATAAAAACCGTCCTCTTTTACTAAAAGTACTGGAGCTTGAGAAACTCGGTCAGCATAAGATGAGACAAACCGAGGATCATCAGGAAGGTATCCAGGCCTTTATTGAAAAAAGGAAACCTGTCTTTAAAGGAAAGTAAATAGATTTTAAAGAAAGGCTCTGTTAAAGCTTATTGTTGTTGTTAGAAATCCTGTTGATTGGAGTGGAAGGCACTAATCCCGCGAAAATGCATGCGCATTTCCTTACGACGAGGTGTTTATACAAGGATGCTTATTCAAAGCCCTGCGGGAGTAGCGCTCCAAGGAAGACCCCGCAGGCGCACAGCGTCGAGGAGGCTCCCGGTAGCCCCGTGTTCGCTGAGTGCCTCGTGCTGAAATCAACAGCCAAATTTAATAGAGCCTAAAGAAAAAGCAAAGGGCAAGCGCCCTTTGCTTTTTTATCTATGAAACAAAATAAGTTTTCCTGCTGGAGAAGTGCAGCGGTGAGTTTTTTCATCCAAGCCCTTTTCCTTGAGCATTTTTTCTCCGAGACCCTTTGCGTCATCATCATTTGCTGCCTGGAAGGACTCTTCCAAAATCTTTTCCCCGTCCTGCTCAAAGGCAGTAAGTTTGTATGTTTTCATCTTCATTCCCCCTCTTTATTATAAAATTCAGATAGTTACTATTATTCTTGCATAATTTTTGTGAATGTGCAAAAGAAATTTATAAGCCAAAGCCTCGTCGGGCTGAAATGGGCTGAAGGGCAATTACAGGAGTCAATAGCTCCCATTGAAGCAGAGAAAACAAGCTGAAGGCCTTAATTTAAAACGAATCTTGCCTATACGGAAGAAAAACTTAATACTTAATATTTTTTTTTGTGGAAAATTGAACCTTTTTCGCCTTTTGTCCGTATTACAAGTTAGGCAAAGGAGGAGTTAGAAAATGTCATTGCAGCTTGAACATGTTACAAAGCGTTTTGGCCAGTTTACGGCTGTTGATAATTTGTCTCTGTCGATACCCGAGAGTGAGATGTTTGGATTTCTTGGGTCAAACGGAGCAGGTAAAACGACAACGTTTCGGATGATTCTGGGATTGCTGGATCCTAGCGGAGGGAAGATTACTTGGAACGGAAAGCGGATTGATTATTCAACTAGTCCGCTGATTGGCTACCTTCCTGAAGAAAGAGGGTTGTATCCGAAGCTTAAGGTAAAGGACCAGATTGTATATCTTGCAAAGCTCAGAGGAATGAACAAGCAGGATTCTTTAAAGGAATTAGACTATTGGCTAGAGCGCTTTAAAGTCCCGGAAAATGCAAATAAAAAAGTGGAGGAGCTCTCAAAAGGAAATCAGCAGAAGATCCAATTTATTACGGCTGTCATTCATAAACCGAAGCTTTTGATTTTGGATGAACCTTTCAGCGGGCTTGACCCTGTTAATGTGGAGCAGCTGAAGGAAGCGGTTTTGGAACTAAAAGACAATGGTACGACGATTGTTTTTTCTTCTCATCGGATGGAACATGTGGAAGAGCTTTGCGAGCATTTATGTATTATGCAGAAAGGCAGGCCTGTCGTACATGGTTCTCTCAAGGAAATTAAACGCTCCTTTGGAAAGAAGAATCTTGTAATCCACGCTGATTATGATTTAAGCTTTTTGACCAATAGCCCTGGTGTAATTAAGTCCAGGAAGACTGCGGAAGGAATACATATACAGATTTCAGGAGAAGAAGCGGCTGAGGGAATATTTAAGGAGATTGCTGAGAGGGGCTTTGTCCGTAAATTTATGCTGGAAGAGCCATCCCTGAATGACATTTTCATAGAAAAGGCAGGTGCTTCCTATGAATAATTTTATGACTATCCTTCTTCATACCTATCTTAGCAAGCTGAAAACCAAATCGTTTATTATTACGACCGTTATTACTGTGCTGATTGTGGTAGGTCTTGCGAATCTTTCCGGCATTATTGACTTTTTTAATAAAGAAGATGAAGAAAAAATCGCAGTTATTGACCAGACCGGTGTGCTTTTTAGTTCATTGGAAGAGCAAATGAAGGTCATAAACAAGGACATCGTCCTAGAAGCTTACAAAGGTACAGAAGAAAGAGGAGAAGAAGCTGTCAAAGAGGGTAAATACAAGGGTTTGCTGCTGCTGTCTTTTAACAAGGAGAATCTCCCCGAAGCAGCCTATAAAGCAAGAAGTATTGCTGATTCTGCCGTTCCTTCCGAATTGCAGAGCGGACTGCAGCAGCTAAAAACCCAGCTGGCTGCTTCGCAAATTAATCTTAGTCCTGAGGAGCTGGGTAAATTATATGAACCTATTGATTTTAACCAAATAGCCCTGGAGGAAAATGCTAAAACTGAGGAAGAACTGAACCAGGCGAGAGGCCTGGTTTACGTCCTGTTATTTGTCATCTATTTTGCTGTTATCATGTATGCAAATATGATTGCCATGGAAGTAGCGACTGAAAAATCCTCCCGGGTGATGGAAATTCTAATTTCCAGTGTGTCGCCGATCAAGCAGATGTTTGCCAAAATACTGGGCATCGGACTGCTCAGCCTGACACAGATGGCATTGATTTTACTGGTAGGCTACTATTCAATTAAACAAAATCTCGATTCAATGGAAGGCGGCTTTTTTGAATTCTTCGGATTTGGGGATATTCCTGCCTCTACAATCGCCTATGCACTTATCTTTTTCTTGCTTGGATATTTTCTTTATGCGACTTTGGCGGCTTTTCTTGGTTCGCTTGTCAGCAGGATAGAAGATATCCAGCAGATGATTACACCGATGACGATGATGGTTGTTGCGGGCTTCATGATTGCCATGTTCGGTTTGAACCAGCCGGAAGCACCCTTCGTGACGATCACATCTTATATTCCATTTTTTACGCCGATGCTAATGTTCATGAGGGTCGGAATGCTGTCATTGCCTGCATGGGAGCCTTTGCTAGGTATTCTTATTCTTTTGGTAACCATTACAATACTAGCTGTGTTTGGCGCAAGAGTTTATAGGGGCGGCGTATTAATGTACGGAAAATCCAACTCTTTTAAAGATATTAAAAAAGCTCTTCAGCTAACCAAAAATGAATAAGAAAGGGAAAAGCTCCGTTCCAAGCGGAGCTTTTTTCATGGCTAAAATTTTTTAAGCAAACAATGCCTTTAATCCTTCGAATGCAAAGTAAACGCCAAATCCGATCAGGGATAATCCAGAGAGAATGGAGATGAGAATAATACCTTTCGATGTCAGGAACTTGCGGAAGCCTGTTGTCAGGCCTGCTACAAAAAGATCCCAGAGCATAAGTCCGATAAAAATCATCGTACTGTACAAAAAGAGTTCGGCTTTTCCATAAGCAGCTGCTGTTTTTGCCAGAACTGATCCGTAAATGCCAAGCCAGAACAGGATAGAAAGTGGACTTGAAACGGACATAATGAAGCCAGAGAAAAAGCATTTGAACAATGAATCTTTGCTGCGGACGTAGTTAATGGATATTTTATTGGCATTAATAATGCTCTCAAATCCTGTATATAAGAGAATAAATCCCCCAAATAGCCACAGAAAGATCTGTACGATTGGAGTGTCCAAAAAGTGCACAAGACCGAGGTATACAATCAGCATATAAAAGGCATCCGCAAACATGGAGCCTACTCCGACAATCCAGGCATGCCAAAAGCCGTTTTTAATGCCTTTTTCAAGTCTGACTGCGTTAACCGGCCCTATTGGGGCTGCTAAAGACAGTCCGAGAAAAACATAACTTAAATAAATTCCAATTCCCAACAATGACCACTCCGCCCATTTATTTTTCCGCAGGCTGTATTTTCATCCCTTGGAAAGAGTACTTGTACATTTTTATGCACAAGCCTCCATGGTTAAAACCGGATAGGGATTTTCCCGAAAACTTTTTAGGAAAAAAAGAAGTTTATCAACTAATTATAATAGGAACGTGCATTCGCTTTTTGGATGAGTTAAAATGGAAGAAAAGGAATGAAAGGAAGTTAATATGAAGAGGGTAACGTTTATTCATGCTGCTGATCTGCATCTGGATAGTCCGATGGCAGGGTTGAAGAGTTTGCCTCAAGCTATTTTTAAAAAGCTACAGGAAAGCACGTTTGCGGCATTCTCCAAAATTGTTGATGCAGCTATTATCAATGCGGTGGATTTTGTTATTCTGGCTGGGGATTTGTTTGATGGGGAAGACAGGAGCATTAGGGCGCAGACCCGCTTTCGCAAAGAGATGGAGCGTCTGGCTGAGAGAGGGATTCCTGTTTTTGCGGTTCATGGAAACCATGATCATATGGAGGGACAATGGGTCCATATGCCAATGCCCGATAATGTCCGTATATTTTCGCATGAAGTTGAAGTGATGAAGCATACAGTTGAAAATGGCACCTCTGTCCATTTATATGGTTTCAGCTATCCAAGGAGACATGTGCTGGAGCGGATGATTGACCGTTACACAAGGAAGGCTGGAGCCGATCTGCATATCGGGATCCTTCATGGCCACTTTGAAGGAAGCAGTGAGCATGACAAATATGCTCCATTCCGATTAAAGGATTTGATTGAAAAAAACTTTGATTATTGGGCGCTCGGTCATATACATAAACGGGAAGTATTAAACGAACAGCCTCCAGCCATTTATCCTGGCAATATACAGGGGCGAAACCGGAAAGAAACGGGTCCGAAAGGATGCTATTTGGTTGAATTGACTGAAACGGGTGCAAAGACAGAGTTCCTGGAAGCATCAGCTGTAATATGGGAAGAAGTGAGAGTGAATGCTTCAAATGCTGATTCTTTTCATGATCTATTTGAAATGTGTAAAAGACTGATTGAAGATAAAAGGCAGAACACGAAGGGGACAATAGTTAGTCTTACATTAAACAATGTCACCCTTTCTGGCCACGAAATGAAAAGTATCGCAAATGGTGAGATGCTTGACGCCTTGCAGGAGGAAGAAACAGAAGAGGAAGCATTCGTGTGGGTTTCCAATCTGGCTGTAAATGAAAAAAGAATCTGGAGTAAAGAAAAACTGGTAAAGGAATCCGATTTTTTCAGCGAGCTTTTTAAAACAGCAGAGCAAATTGCAGATAATGCAGATAATAACGAAAGTTCTCTTCCTTTGTATGGTCACCCGCTGGCAAGAAAATATTTGGAAGAGCTTCAGGACGATGAAAAGCGCAGGCTTGCCGGGGAGGCAGAGGCCCTGCTTATAGACCTTTTATACAAAGAGCATGCTTAAACAGCTGTATATATTGAAGGAGGTGGGGATATGAAAATAACCGATATACATATTTATGGGTACGGAAAGTTAACGGATTTTAGTTTAACGGATATTCAATCCTTTCAAGTGATCTACGGTGAAAATGAAGCTGGCAAATCCACCATCATGTCTTTTATCCATAGCATCCTTTTTGGCTTCCCGACTAAGCTGCAGTCAGAGTTAAGGTATGAGCCAAAGGAAGGAGCAAAGTATGGAGGGAGGCTTAAAGCGGTTTTTCCTGGAGAGGGGAAGGCTATTATCGAGCGTGTAAAGGGAAAGGCTGCCGGAGATGTTAGCGTTATTCTTGAAGATGGAACAAGGGGAGGGGAAGAGCTATTAAGCGAACTTCTTCACCATGTTGATAGGTCCCTCTTTCAATCTATTTTTTCCTTTAACATCCATGGTTTGCAAAATATAAACCAAATGAAGGGTGAAGACCTGGGACGATATTTATTTTCAGCAGGCTCATTGGGGACTGACCAGCTGGTAACAGCGGAAAACACGCTTCAAAGAGATTTGGAAAGCCGCTTTAAGCCAAACGGAAAAAAGCCGAGTTTAAACATAAAGTTAAATGAATTGAAAAAGCTGCATCAGAATCTGAAAAAAGCGGAGCAGCAAAATGAACAGTATTGGACATTACTACATGAAAAAGAAACGCTTGAAAAGAAGATAACAAGGATGCAGGATGACCAGCAGTATACACAGCAGAAGCTGTATCGCTTAAAGGAATGGCGGGAGCTTTATCCGCTGATTACAGAGGAAAGAGAGCTAAAAAGAGAAAGGGAACAATTTAAAGACATTTCATTCCCTGTTGATGGAATGGCGAAGGTTGAAAAACTTGAAAGTCTCATTCACCCGCTGGAGGGGCGTAAAGCAAGTCTGGAGGCCAGGATAGGCACTCTTAGACAGGAGCTGGAGAAGAATAAGCCTGATTATAATCTGCTGGAGAATGAGCCGCAAATAAATGCAGCAATTGAGGGAATTCCATTATTGGAAAAGCTTAGGCAAGAAGAAAGCGAATTATCATTGAAGCTTGCAAACCTTACAGAGGAAATTTTGATCCTTCAGGAAAAGCTTCATCTTCAAATTGATGAAACACAGCTGGAAGAAGTAGACACCAGTGTGTTCATGAAAGAAAAGGTAAATAAAGCTCAAATGCGCCATAATCGCTTGCTTACAAAAAAGTCGGAGCTGGACGAGCGCTTTAACGATGAAAGGTCAGCATTGGAGGATATCGAAAGCAAATTGGACGGGCTGAAAGACCAGCTGCTAACGGAAACGGAACGGGCAGCTATTAAGGAAAAACTGAGCCTTTCAGCAGATAGGAATCTCCTTGAAAAAGAACTGGAGGATACACAGGAAAGGATTCTTTTCCTCCATAAAGCTGAAGAAAAAGAGCGGAAAAATAGTTCTAAAAAAAGAAAGCAGGAAAAAGCTCAGCTTTTAGTAATAGGAATTCTTTTTGCTGTATTGTTTGGATGGGGATTGTGGAGCCAAACGTGGGTTCTTGCATTTGCAGGTTTGATAGGAATAGCATATTGTGGCTTCATGGTTACTAAAAAGCATTCGCAGGAAAATCACAGCTTTATAAAAGATGAAATAGTCGCTCTTGCTGAAAAAGAGAGCACACTAAAGGACAAATTGAAACAGCCTCAAATTCAGCATGCAGCTAAATTGGAGGCACAGCTTCAAGAAGACAGCGAATTGCAAAGCCTGCTCCGTCAATATAAGTTTCAGCATGTGCAGGCCAATGAGAAATATGAAAAAGTCATTGGATCTTTTGAAGAATGGGAAAAGGAATATGCTGATGTTGACAAAGAAATGATTGGACTTGGGAATTTGCTATTCCTTCCTGCCGATATCTCCAAATCCCATTTGCCTGAGGCTTTTAGCCTTATTGAACAGCTAAAGGCGCTTTACAGGGAGAAGAGTTATGTAATGGAAAGAAAAACTGCAGCAGCCCAGGGAATCCAAGAGAAGCTAATCAATTTTCAGCACCTAAAGGAACTTTTGAATGAGCAGCAGGGCAGTGTCCAAGAAGTCGCATACCAATTTAGAAAAAGACTGAAGGAAGAAACGGAGAAACATATTAAGCTGGCAGAAAGAAAAGCCAAGCTCCATGAGCTGGAGGATGAATATAGCACAGTTCTTGCTGAACTCGAACACTTTAATAAAGAATACGATCAGCAGCTGGCACTTGCGGGAACAGAAACAGCTGAAGATTATCGAGAAAAAGGTATAGCAGCACAGAAATTAGCTGAGCTTGATGAACAAATTAAACAAATCCGTAAACAAATTAATATTCAATCCTTCTCACAGAATGAAATTGATAAATATATGAATGTGGAAAATCCAGAAATGGCCATTCATAATCTTACTGAAGAATTAAACAAGCTTCGTGACAGTATCCCTTCTCTGCAAAGCAGCCTGGCAGAAATAAAGTATGAGATTCAGCTGCTTGAAGAGGGAGGGACTTATGCTGAACTGCTTCACACATTTGCTTTATTAAAAGCTGAATTTGAGGAAGAGGCCAGAGAATGGGCCAAGTATGCCGCTGCGAAGGATATTCTGGAAAAAACGATTAGCAGCTTTAAAAATGAACGTCTGCCTAAAATGCTTGAAACGGCAGAAGAATATCTTTCATGTTTAACAAATGGGAACTATGTCCGCATTTACCCTAAAGAGGAAGGGCACGGGTTTCTTATTGAAAGCAAGGAAGGTGCAACTTTTGAAGCAAAAGAGCTGAGCCAGGCAACTGCGGAACAGATATATGTTTCCTTTAGGCTCGCGCTGGCGATGACTATTTACGGAAAATATCCCTTCCCGATCATTATTGATGACAGCTTTGTTAATTTTGATCATGTCCGGACTGAGAAAATGATCAGCTTGTTAAAAAATATTCCAGACCGGCAAATTTTATTTTTTACCTGTCATAAACATCTGCTTCCATATTTTCAGGAAGAACAAATAATGTCGGTTACGAAGGAAAAGCTGCCTGTTCGAAAATGACAGGCAGCTTTTTATATTTAGGCTCTATTATACTTGCCTGTTGATTTCCGCTCCAGGCACTCAGCGAACAGCGGGCAGTCCGACGCTCCTTGGCGCTTAGCGCCTGTGAGGTCTCCCTTTGACTCGCTTCTCCCGCTGGACTTTGAAAAGCTTCCTTGTATAAACACCTCGCCGTAAGGAAATGCGACTGTATTTTCGCGGGATTAGTGCCTTCCGCTCTAATCAACAGGTGCTAAAATCAACATTTAGCTTTAACACATCCTATATTTAAGAGAAGGAAGAAAATCTAACAAAAAGTTAAAAAGTATGTAAGGAAACCTTACACATTTCATGTTTTTCCTGATTTTATGCTTTATGCTGGTAAAAAGTATTCAGGAAGGAGAATAAAAGTTGCCATGGCCCATTCAAATATTTATACTTGCTGTTTTTCTTCTTGCAGGGAATTTTGTTGTTGCCGTCTTTCATATTCCGCTCCCCGGCAGTGTAGTGGGGATGATTATGCTATTAGCCCTTTTGGTAAAAGGTTTAGTTAAACTGGATTGGATAGAGAGAATAGCAGCCTTTCAAATCAAACACATGACCCTATTGTTTATCCCCTTTATCATTGGATTGTTTTTATCTCCCAATTTTATTCCACTATTGGATTTTCATTTTATTCTAGTACTGATTGTAAGCAGCTTCTGCTGTCTATTGGGAACAGCGTACTCTGTTCAATGGGTTGAAAAAATAAAGAGGAGGAGCTAAAAATGAGTTCAATTTTATTCACCAGTATAGGTTGCATAACGATGACTCTTGGCAGTTACATCGCGAGCTTGCAGATCTTCAGAAAGTTTAAGAAAAGCTGGCTCAATCCCCTGTACACTGGAACAGCCCTTCTGATCATCATTCTCCTTTTATTTAATATCCCTCTTGCTGACTATCAAAAAGGAAGCAGTTTATTTGAGCTGCTTTTGCAGTTGTCCATCGTCTCTTTTGCAGTACCATTGTATAAAGAATGGCCACTAATGAAGAAACATTTTAAGAAGATATTATCGGGTGTGTTTTTTGGAACCTTTTTAGGTATATTTGCGGTTTATCTGATGTCCCATGCTTTCCATTTTAGCGAGGAAATCAAGGCGTCTCTCATTCCGCGCTCCATAACGCTGCCTGTTGCCTTAACCGTTTCTGATGGCCTTGGAGGGACCACTGCCTTTACTGTTTTTTTTGTTCTTTTTTCAGGCCTGTTCTCTGTCATGTTAGGCCCCAGGCTTTTGCAACTTCTTGGAATTAAAAGCAAAGCAGCAAAAGGCCTTGCGATGGGCACCTCCGCTCAAATGCTTGGCGCCAATCGGTCGCTTCTGTGGGGAAAGGAAGAAGGGGCCATGGGATGCATAGCAATGACAACATCCGCGATTTTGCTATCTTTATTGATTCCAGTGTTTTTGCTTTTACTGTAATAAAATATCAAAAAATGGAGAACGCCTATTCATCCAATGATGAATGGGCTTTTTGTGCTGGATAAAGCAAAAAACGCAGTCAGACCGTTAGAATGGTAAATGATTAGTTTAGTAGGGGAATGGGTCTGTATGGTATACTAGGTTAATAGAATTGCGTGTTTAAAAAGGAGGAAAAAAGCCTGCTTGGAATTTTTCCCGGCCTTTTTGAACAACCTCTTGAAGGGAGCGTCGGTGCACGTATGTCAAAAGGAATTGTTTATTACGAAGTAGGAGAACAAATCGAGCTTTTTTTACTGATTAAAAGTGCAACTAAAGGGATCGCCAGTAATGGAAAGCCATTCTTGACACTTATTTTCCAGGATCAAAGCGGAGAAATTGAAGCGAAGCTTTGGGATGTTTCAGATGATGATGCGAAGAATTATAGCCCTGAAACGATTGTTAAGGTGGCAGGGGACATCCTGAATTATCGAGGCCGCAATCAGCTTAGAATCCGCCAAATTCGGCCGGCGTCCCCGGCAGACCCGGTAAAGCTGGCAGATTTCCTCGAAACAGCGCCATTAAGTACTGATGAAATGATGAGTAAAATCACCCAATATATATTTGAAATGAAAAACCCCAATATCCAAAGAATCACTCGCCATTTATTGAAGAAGCACCAAAAGGATTTCCTTGAATACCCGGCCGCAACCAAGAATCATCATGAGTTCGTATCTGGCCTTGCGTATCACGTTGTATCCATGCTTGATTTGGCCAAAGCGATTGCCGGGCTGTATCCAAGCCTGGATAAAGATCTATTATACGCCGGAGTCATATTGCATGACTTAGGGAAGATAACGGAACTGTCTGGACCGATATCAACATCCTATACGGTAGAAGGAAATCTACTGGGACATATTACGATTATGATTAATGAAATTGGCAAAGCAGCCGAGGAACTGGGCATCAATGGTGAAGAAATCATGATTCTGCAGCACCTGGTTCTCTCCCATCACGGCAAAGCTGAATGGGGCAGTCCGAAGCCGCCTCTTATCAAGGAAGCAGAAATGCTTCATTACATCGATAATATTGATGCGAAAATGAATATGCTGGACAGGGCTCTTGAGAGAGTGAAACCGGGAGAATTTACTGAACGGGTATTTGCACTCGACAATCGTTCATTCTATAAGCCAACTTTTCATAATTAAAATTAGCCGCCTTTCCCATTTGGGAGGGGTGTTTTTTTGTTTCCCTCCCAATCATATTTTTTTAGTACAAGCATACATTTCTATAATAACTGGATAAACATTTTGATAGAAAGAGGGGAAAAATAATGATTCCATTATGGGTATATTTTGTAGCAGCCGGGATCGTTGCAAGTGCATATATGGCTGTCAAGACAGGCAGGGAAGAGAAACAGGTAGAACACGACAGCATTGAACGTGAAGGCGAGATTTATATGAAACGTCTAGAAAGGGAAAAAGAAGAGCGAAAAACTTCCCAGCAATCTGCAGGGTGAAATATAATTTACAGCTGCTGTATATTTTCTCATCTATGGCATCCGTAAACTGACAAATAGATCAATAAAAAACAAAAACGGGTCTCCTAAGGAAGGCCCGTTTTTTAAATGAATTTATTTTTCTTCAGTTCCTGCTTCAGCTTCAGGTTCTTCAAGGATGCCTTTAAGCTCTTTATCCTTAATGTCTACATCAGCAGCCTTTAATTCGCGCTCCATCGCCTGCTGAATTTTCTCACCGTCAAGCTTGGACACTTTAACTTGGTATTCCATTTCTTCCTTCATTTCTTCAAATGACTTTTTCTCTTTTTTCTCTGTTACTTGGATGATGTGGAACCCATGTTCAGACTTTACTGGATCGCTAATTTCGTTCACATCTAATGCATAAGCTGCTTCCTCGAATTCAGGTACCATCTTTCCAGGGCCAAACCAGCCTAAATCACCGCCATTAGCAGCAGAGCCTGGGTCTTTTGAATATTCTGTTGCCAAATCTTCAAATTTTCCGCCCTCTTTAAGCTTTTTCTTTACTTCCTTTGCTGTCTTTTCATCTTCGACAAGGATATGACGGGCCTTTACCTCAGGCTTGTAGTTATCGTAATATTCTTTGACTTCTTTTTCTGTTGCTTCAATATCTTTAATGGCTGCTTTTTCCTGCATTAAGCCAGTTTTGAATGTTTCCCTTAGATCTTCTTCGTCTTTATATCCATATTGCATTAGTGCCATTTCAAAGTTAGCGCCAAGCTGCTGCTTTAATTCATCTACTTTCTCATTTAATTCCTCATCTGTTACTTCGTATTTATCAGAAAGAACCTTTTCATAAATGAGCTCTTGAAGAGCCTGTTCCCCGTATTTGTCCTTCATCGCTTCATAAAGCTCGTCCTTTGTAATGTTTCCGCTCTTTGTTTCAACGACTACATCACCAGACTCATCACCAGCATTGTTGCATGCGCTTAGCCCGATTACTCCGGCTGCAATGGAGAGGGATATCATCCATTTCTTCATGTTGAACACTCCTAATTTTTTTTTCAAAGCCCCGTTAAACTTGTCTGTTGATTTCCGCTCCAGATACTGGCGGCTTCGTTCCAATCAACAGGGTGCCATAACCAGAAATGCGCTTTAACAGAACTTTTTTCAATTTAATCACAATCCCTACTATACCATAAATGTAAAAAATAACAAAAGCAGAAGGGCGGTATAAAATTCATCTTTAGTGGTTGTTTATCCAACGTGATTTTTAGAAAATCTGGGTATTTGCCCATCCCATTACGTCCTTTTGTACATATGATACATGGAAACCCTCTGATGGGAGGTTTCAAGCAGCCTGAAGAAGTCGGGTTAGCCGGGTAAAAGCCTATCCGACCACAGAGGCGAATGATTAGGATATGGTAGCAGCCTGAAGGGGAGGTGTTATCATGGGTGCTGGATACGGCGGAGGTTTCGCGTTAATCGTTGTATTGTTCATTTTATTAATCATCGTAGGCGCAGCGTGGCTGTAAATCTAAGAGGGCACAGGGCCGGTTAACTGGGCCCTGTGCCGCAATTCGAAAGGAGGCAATCATATGTCTGGAGGACATGGATGCGGCGGAGGTTTTGCCTTAATTGTCGTGTTATTCATTTTGTTAATCATTATTGGAGCATCTTGGCTGTAATAAGGTTTTGATGCTTAATGATAAAAGTATATAAAAAGCGGCGGAAACAATTCCGCCGCTTTTGCTATGCATACAAGATTTCTACAAAGGAAGATATAAGCAGTATGGTAATAAGAATGTTAATCGTTCTAAATACTTTAGGCTGCCGTTCCTCAGGAATCTCTTTTTGGAGACAAAGTGAATTTGTCATCTTGTTAATATAAAATAATATAAACACGGCAAAAATAATAAAAATGGAGATCATCCAAGATTCCCTCCTTGGGCAGTCATTTAGTCGCTTTTTATGTTTTGTCTGTTATTTACAATAACAAAATTCACAAAAAAAAGATAGTATAAAAGATTGCCTTTGAAGAGGCAATGTTATGTAAAAGGTATCCTTTTTCAGGATACCCGCTATCATCCTATAAAGTTATTGATGTGTATGCAGCAGAATCTCAAATCCGTCTTCGTTTTCTTCAATATATGAATGATTTGGTGCAGTAAGCACATTTTTGGCACAAACCATATCGGAAAAGGAAATTCCAGCATGAAATGCAAACAAGATAACTAAATAATGAACATAATTCGGAAAAATAAAGCATGCAGCTAACAGTAAGCTGTTAATGATCAAAGTCGGCGCCATAATAGCTGTCAGGAAAAGCCATTTTGAAATAGGTTCAGTAATCCTTATATATATAACTGGCAAAATGCCATATCTAAATGATACGCGCTTTTTAACAATTTTCCCTAGATGGGCAATAGGCAAATAATGTATCAGTTTATGCAATGGATACATAAACCATAAGCCTGCCGCAAAGAAAATAAAATAATTATCGTAAAAGGTTTCTGGCACGAATAAGTATGTTGCAGGAACATAAGTAAAAATAAACGTAGCCAGCATGGTTAAGGAAGACAATATAAAAAGTCTTTGCGATCCATATTGCTTCGTGAAGTTAATCGTCTTCCAGCAATTCATCATATCAATACCTCCGAAAGGAGAAATTAGTTTTCTTCCAAACTCACTAAGATACTTTACGATGAATATAGAAAAAAATCAATAGGGAAATTTAAAGCATTTTGTCGAAAAAACTCTTTTTAATTTTAGGGGAATCGGATTATATAAAAGAGGGATAGTATAAGAAGAATGTGAAGAAGTGAGCATGGGAAATCAAGATGGAAAGCGAATGTGATTCATCCGCTTTGTAAGGGTTTACATACTATTTTATAAGGTAAGGAAGTTTTCTATTTCTATACAAGTTCCTTTTCCGCTGTTTCTTTTTTCTTTAATTTACCTTCTTCTTCATCGAATTGATTCTCCAGATTAGCGAAGGACTTTTCAAAGATTTCCATAAAGTCATCACCGTAAATATTGCGGACAATAGCCATGATTTCAATGATATCAGGGAACTTTCCATACAGTTCCCTTAATGGCATTGCACCGGAGAATACGGCATTTTTTTCAGGTGAATAGGTCTCCATAAGGCTTAATAACACCTTTTCTCCCTCTTCAGTCAATTTGATATAAGTATTTCTTTTATCGCTTTCTTTCTTTGAAAATTGGAGAAAACCCCGTTCCTCAAGTTTTTTGGAGAAATTGAATGCAGTTGAAACATGCATGACACCAAACTTTGCAACATCCGAAATAGAAGCACCGTTCAAATGATAGGCAATCCATAAAATATGATGTTCGTTAATATTCAAGTCATAAGGCTTAATCCATTGCTGCCAGTCCTTCTCAATCGACTTCCAAAGGGCTTTGCTCAGTTGTGCAATTCTTTGGCTGAAAATCATTGCTTCCTTCATTGAAATTGGTTTATCCGTCATTCAGTAATTCACCTACTTTGTAAAATTAATAAGAAAGCTTTCATTTCTGGACGAAAGCCCAGCTGTTCTATTGCTTTTCTTATTATCATTATGCCAATAAAACAAAAATTAATAAAGATATAAATTTACAAAATTTTTAGAAATATCTTTTCGCATTTCTGTAAAAGGCTCTACGACAAGGATTGTAGCAACTTTTGATATAAAATAAAAAAATGAAGCATTTTTATAATATATTGGTTTTCGGCTAAAGATGAAAAAATCCTTCTTTTTAACTAAATAAAAAGAAGGATTTTTTGGAAAATTATTTATTTGAATTTAAGTTTGTTTCAAGCTCTCGGATGGCAGCTTCAATTTCTTGTAATTCACGCTGCAGTTCATGCTGATGGGGGCGAATCTCATTTTTCCAATTATTAATGGAAAATTTAATGTCTTTTGAGAATTCTTTAAATGCAGATTTTCCTTCCTTAGATGCAAAGGAAGCAGAGTTTTTTATATCCATTATTTCAGCCTTAAGCTCTGTTAGTTGGTTTTTTAGAGTGTATTTACTGTCTTTTAAATATTGCCTTGCTTCCCTTCCTGAAGCAGGTGCTGTTAAAAGAGTGGAAATGCCGGCAGCAGCGCCGCCAACTAAGAATCCAAGCAATAAAGATTTGGCTTTCATAAACTTCACCTCAAAATGTTGATTATATTTCTATTTTACTACATTGTTCCATTTTCTAAAGCTAAAAATTAAGTTATTAACTTTGCCAGCTGATTTCGCTCAAAGCGCTCCGCGAACTGACCGGTCTTTAGAATCTCTTTGGCTCCTTGTGCCCTTCCGCTTCGATCAAAAAGTGCAAAGTCACCATTGGGCTTTGACACACTCAAAAATTAAAGGATCATTCCTGTATCTATATCACAAAAGCAGGCAGAGTAAACCATATCCTCTCATAGCTGGCCAGAAACAGGCATACAATTCACTAAGGGATACTTACAGGATGGTGTTTGAAGGGAGGAGATCGGTTGACGGGAGCGGCGGCTGGCTTATTTGCATTAAGTGTGGTGTTGTTTTTGGGGGGGATCCATTTTTTGCTTTCAATAAAAAAACCGGGAGTCTATCCACCGAAATATGTTCTTAAAAAAAGAGCCGCTGCTTTAGCGGCAGGGGGGGCACTCTTATTCCTGATTGGCCTGATTGTGGGGAGTTTTCAATAAGTGAAATATAGAAAAGCCCGCAGTCTGCGGGCTTTATATTTTAATATTGTATTATTGACTGATAGGCTGCTGCGTCAGCTTTGTTCTGCTTGCTATAGATTGGGCAACAGGGTAAAGAATTACCATAGCCACTGTATTAACCGCAGCGGCCGGCAATACGACTGCTGCGAACAACGCTGCAAATGGCCCAGGAAGTCCGACAATCAGGAATGCCGATGTTAAAAACACAACCCCTGAAATAACTGTTCCGACTGCTGTTAGAACAGCTGCACTGACAATGGACTTGCTGAATTTCGTTAATGCTAAAAACAAAGCAAAAAATGCAAATGCTGTGACTGGCTTATCAATAATATTAGGTAATAATCCGCCAGGAAAGGTTGTAGTTAGGCCGGAAATTAAGCCAGTTACCAATCCCAAAAGCAAAACACTTTTTCTGTCAGGAAAAAGGATAATTCCCAAAAACATCATTGTAAGCATCATATCGGGTTTCATTCCCAGGAAAAATCCAGGAACTACGGCATGCAGTACAGCTCCCATCCCAACTAATAGGGAAAGGGCCACTAAATTCTTTGTATTCACTTCTCATCTCTCCTCTGCTATTCTAAAGCTCAAAAATTTGTTCCTCCTGCAGTGCACTCATTGCCTGCAGCGAAAAACGTTAACTCATTATAACATATATTATTTGAATAAAAAGTGTTAATATTTTTTAATTTTTGTTTTTGAAAGCTTTCATGAAATCAGCAAGCTTTTGGACATGCTCTGCAGGAACAGCGTTGTAGATGGAAGCGCGGCAGCCTCCAATAGAACGGTGGCCGCCCAGTCCGACGAATCCCGCTTCTTTTGCTTGGTTCAAGAAGTCCTTTGAAGCTTCTTCGTTGTGCAGGTTAAAAGTGACATTCATTCTCGACCTGCTGTCTTTAAGAGCATGCCCCAGGTAAAAGCCTTCACTTTCATCTATTACATCATAAAGGATTTTTGCTTTTTCATCATTGACTCTCTCGATTTGCAGAAGGCCGCCTTCCCTGTCCGCCCATTCCAGCACTAAGGCCAGCAAGTAAATTGCCAGGGTAGGAGGTGTGTTATATAGGGAGTTGTTATTGGCATAAGTATTATAATTCAGCATGGATGGCAATTCTTCAGATGATTTTTCCAAAAGTTTTTTGCTGATGATTACTACTGTAACGCCTGAAGGTCCAAGGTTTTTCTGGGCCCCAGCATAAATTAAGTCGAAATTGCTCATATCTAATGGCCTGCTTAGAATATCGCTGGACATGTCTGCAATCAATGGTGTTTTCTCATTTGAAGGAAATGAATGCCACTGGGTTCCGTAAATTGTATTGTTGCTTGTGATGTGAAGGTAAGCTGCATTTTCCAAATTTGCATCTTCATGATATTTAGGTATAAAACGATATTTTTGATCCTTGCTTGAAGCTGCAATATTAGTTTTGCCGAGTTTGTTTGCTTCTTTTAACGCCTTTTCCGACCATGAACCGCTTAAAACATAATGGGCTGTTTGGTCCTTACTAAGCAGATTCATTGGAACCATTGAGAACTGGAGACTAGCTCCGCCTTGGATAAACAACACTTCATAGTCATCGGGGATGGATAATAATTTCTTTAGCAGTGAGATTGCTTTATCATGGACAGCTTGATATTCCTTGCTTCTATGGCTAAGTTCCATAATTGCCATTCCTGTACCATTGAAGTTGAGCCAATTTTTTTCTGCTTCCTTTAAAACCGCTTCAGGCAATGCTGCAGGTCCTGCATTAAAATTTAGTGCACGGTTCATGTTTCTCCCTCCAAATTCAAGTGAAAATATTATCTTTTTACTATAACGCTGTGAAGAAATAAAGATAGTTTATATGTTATCAAAATTTATTGTTTTGTACAGAGAAAATAATGAACATTTAGAAAATTAATTAGGAGGTCATGCATATGATTTAAGGGATGGTTAACAGCAAAAAAGCTTTCCTGTGTGAACAGGAAAGCCAGAGTACTAAAGATGTTTTTTTATGCCTTCTGAAATTTCTTGAAGGTCGGATGCAGTATATTCTGATTGGTGTGACTTCCAGACAACTCCCAACCCGTCACCCTCGCCATAGCGGGGAATAAGATGCGAATGGAAATGGAAAACGGTTTGCCCTGCAAGCTCGCCGTTGTTATTAATCAAATTTAAACCCACCGGATCAAACTCAGCTTTGATGGCTTTTGCAATTTTTGGGACAGCTTCAAAATAATTACGAGCTGTTTCAGGATCCATTTCATATAAATTTTCTTTATGTACTTTGGGGATTACAAGTGTATGGCCCTTTGTGACCTGGCTAATATCCAGGAAGGCCATCACATGTTCGTTTTCATAAACTTTGGCTGCGGGGATTTCACCGCCGATAATTTTACAGAAAATACAATCGCTCATTCAAACATCTCCAATCTTCATTTAGCTATTTTACACGATTTTACCATATTCACCAAAAAAACGATAAAGCGAAACTTCCAATAGTTTAGTTTTTTCCTGCAGGTCTTTTCCTTTAGAAAAGAGCCTTGAAAAAAAGTAAAGGCAGGATCCGCATGGAATCCTGCCTTCGTGAAGGGGAAGCTTCTATTTGACGTTTCTACTTCAGGAAATTCTCTTTGACAAACACCTCATTTTTAATGAATTGTGTTTATTTCTAGAGAAAATCGATCTTTGTTCAATCGGACCATCCCCTTATTTCTTTATATGTTTCTCAACGTATAAAGCCTGGATGATAGTCTTTAACAAACACCTCATTTAAAAATGACTTAGTGACCACTTACGGGTAAAGCGATCAAGTGTTTAAGATCTGCTGGTTTTTCACACTGTTGTGCAATGCAACCATCCCCTTGTTAGGAACGTTTGAAGCTTATACTGAAAGGAAACTGTCTGCGACAGACACCTCATTTCGAGTTTTGATCATTCGATGGATTCAAATGACTTGTTTCCCCTTCATAAATTAGAATGCCCGCTTTGGGTTTTTATATGTAAATGAATTTAAAGATTTTTTACCAAACTGGACAACTCGCTTTGGCTTTTTTTACAATGGTCTTACATAGCATAAGGGAAGGACGTTGAGAATGGCTCTTTTGGAGATAAAGAATGTAACAGGCGGCTATACTAGAAACCCGGTTCTGAAGGACGTTTCCTTTGAAGTGGGGGCAAATGAAATAGTAGGCCTAATCGGCTTGAACGGTGCAGGCAAGAGTACGACCATAAAGCATGTAATTGGCTTGATGGAACCGCATGAAGGCGGGATCACGATAAATGGCATGGAGTTTCTCAAAGATAAAGAAGGCTATCGCAAACAATTCACCTTTGTACCGGAAACGCCTATTCTATATGATGAATTAACACTAGAGGAGCATATGAGGATTACAGCAATGGCCTACGGTGTTCCGGAAGCGGAATATAAAAAAAGACAAGAGAGGCTTCTGAAGGAATTTAGGATGGAAAAGAGACTGAAGTGGTTTCCCGCTCATTTTTCAAAAGGGATGAAGCAGAAGGTAATGATTATGTGCGCTTTTCTTGTCCAGCCTTCTTTATATATAGTGGATGAGCCTTTCGTAGGGCTTGATCCGCTTGGAATTCAATCCTTGCTTGACCTCATGAAGAAGATGAAAGAGAGCGGGGCTGGCATTCTTATGTCTACACATATCCTTGCCACCGCAGAAAGATATTGTGACCGCTTTGTTATATTACATGAAGGAAAAGTAAGGGCAAAAGGCACGTTAGCAGAGCTGCAGAAGCAATTTGCCATGCCGGGAGCGACTCTTGACGATTTATATATTCAGCTCACAAAGGAAGAAGACTATGTTTGATGAAAAACGATTGTGGAAAGAGCGGTTTGGGAGGACAAGCAAAGAGCTTTCCCGCTACCTTAGATATATTTTTAATGGCCATATTGTCATTGTCATGGTTTTCCTGCTGGGCACAGCCGCATATTATTATCAGGAATGGCTAAAGACTCTGCCGGAGCATTTTCCCGCTCCCGCAGTGATGGCGGTTATTCTTGCCATTTTACTTACATACAGTCCGATCTATACGTTTCTTTCAGAAGCGGATAAGGTGTTCCTTTTGCCGCTTGAAGACCGGCTTTCAGGGTATTTTAAACGTTCGATGGTTGTCAGCTTTTTGGTGCATGCCTACTTGCTTATCATGGGCCTTGGGATTTTTATGCCAATGTATGCCCGTGTAAATGAAGGGAATTTCCAAGCCTTTTTGCCGCTTTTAGGGATTATTTTGGCCATAAAAGCAGTTAATTTGCTTATCCGGTGGAAAATTCAATATTATGTTGAAACAAACGTTCATTTATTGGATACCTTTGTCCGTTACGCGGTTAATGCGGCATTTCTTTATCTGCTGTTCTCAGGTGCCAATCCGATATTTATGCTGGCGGTCGGAGCCCTGCTTATCGTACTGTTTTGGTACTTCAGCACGAAGTCAAAAGGTATGGGACTAAAATGGGAGTTCTTAATTGACCAGGAGGAAAAAAGAATGACTTCTTTTTACCGGCTGGCCAATATGTTTACAGATGTCCCTAAGCTCAGGGATCAGGTAAAGAGACGAAAATGGCTCGATTGGCTGCTCGCAAGCATTCCTTTTAAGCAGGAAGAAACTTTCAAAAACCTGTTTGTAAGGACATTTCTCCGGTCGGGTGATTATTTAGGCCTGTATATTCGCTTAACAATTATCGGCGGTGCAGCGATTTACGTAATTTCGTTTGGATTAGGCCAAATTCTGCTGGTTTTGCTTTTTATGTATTTAACAGGCTTTCAGCTTTTGCCGCTTTGGAACCACTATCAAAATAAATTATGGGTGAACCTGTACCCTGTTCAAGAGAAGCTTAAAGAAAAATCCTTTAAACAATTGCTGTCAGGCATTTTATATTTGCAGTCCTTCTTACTATCAATAGCTGTTATGGCAAAGGGGGATTGGATGGCTTCACTTTTATCTTTTGCCGCAGGCATTGTTTTTGCCTATATGTATACCCATATGTATATCCAAAAGCATCTGAAATAAGCCAGATGGAATAAATTGAAACTATTTTCCGGTGATATGCGAATTAATATCAATCCTGACAAAAGGGAGGTATGCCATGAAGCAGTATGAATTAAAAGCATATCAGGAAATCGAGGAATGGAAGAGACAAATAAACAAACGCTCCAGCCTGCTAAATCGTCTCTCAAAAAAAGCGCAAACCAAGGTAAATAGCCTTATACCAGAAAAAGCACATCAAATCATCACAGATAGCATTAAAAATATGGTAAAGGCCACTTTGATAGGATCAAACGCAACCACAAGGAAAAAACAAGCTTCCGGCAGCAAATTGGCCAACATGGATGAAATGCTGAATCAAAAGATTGCGGCTTTCCGCAAAACGGCTGCTGTAGAGGGAGCTGGTACTGGAGCGGGAGGGATCCTCCTTGGCCTGGCTGATTTTCCTCTCCTGTTAAGTATTAAAATGAAATTCCTTTTTGAGGCTGCTGCCATCTATGGTTATGATACAGACGAGTATGAGGAGCGGCTCTTCATCCTGCATATTTTTCAGCTTGCGTTTTCAAGTGATGATAAAAGGAAGAACACTCTTAAGCTGATTGAAGAGTGGGATGACCGCAAAGACGGATTGAAAGAATTGGACTGGAAAGAATTTCAGCAGGAATACCGCGATTATATCGACTTCGTTAAAATGCTTCAGCTTGTGCCAGGAATAGGAGCTGCAGTTGGGGCATATGCGAACTACAACTTGCTTGACCACCTGGGTGAAACAGCAAAAAATGCCTACCGCATTCGAATATTGAAAACAGCTCCAAGGCCTGATTAGACTTGGGGTTGTTTTTTATGTGGGGGATCATGTGAGTTATTACATCGTCTCCCGATTTACTTCTGCTGATAAGGCTGGTCAGTATGTGTGTCAAAAGTAATTACGTCAAAAAGAATAAAGAAGCTGGCCGGTTAAAAGCCGGCCAGCTTCTCCAAGTCTTAAACTATTACTGTCCAACTTCAACTGAATCTTTGCTTCCCTGGAAGCTGTGATAATTTAAAGCAGCTGCACCCAGCGTTTTTGCAGCAATTAGCATAGCTTTTTCATCGATATCAAACTTTGGATGGTGGTGAGGGTAATTTTCATCTGTGTTTTCTGGTCTGGCTCCGGTAAAGAAGAAAGTTCCTTTTACATGCTGCAGATAATAGGCAAAATCCTCTCCGCCCATTTCAGGATCTGTCTCTTCTATACAAGTGACTTCATTAATTTTTTCGGCACATTCCGCTAAATATTCTGATTCAGCTTTATGATTTACGACAGCAGGGTAGCCTCTGTGATAGTTGTATTCATAAGAACTGTCAGCTGTATAGCATGTTCCCTTTACAACGCGCTCAATTTCTTCCTCAATATTTGTTCTCACTTCTTCATTAAATGTGCGAACTGTTCCGGTTAGTTTAGCTCTGTTGGCAATAACATTAAACGCGTTATCAGCGACAAATGAGCCAACTGTCACCACAGCTGAATCAATTGGATTTACCTTTCTGCTAACGATGTGCTGGAGATTAACAACAAGCTGTGAAGCTGTTACGATCGCATCCTTCGTTTTATGGGGCTGTGCTCCATGGCCGCCTTTCCCTTGGACGGTAATTTCAAATCGGTCTGCTGCCGCCATAAATGGACCTACGCGGTATTGTATTTTTCCTGTTGGCTCTGATGCCCATAAGTGGGTTCCAAAGATAGCGTCAACTCCATCCAGGCATCCATCTTTAATCATTGAAATAGCCCCGCCTGGTGCATACTCCTCTGCGTGCTGGTGAATCATTACATATGTACCTTCTAATTCTTCGCGCATTTCATGAAGCGCTTTTGCCAGAACAAGCAATGTTGCAGTATGACCGTCATGTCCGCAGGCGTGCATGACCCCCGGTACCAAAGATTTATATGGAACATCCTTTTCATCCTGTATAGGGAGCGCATCAAAGTCAGCCCGTAATGCGATTGTTTTGCCGGGTTTGCTGCCATAGACCTTAGCTACTACTCCATTTCCGCCGATATTTCCGCGGACTTCAATACCCAAATTTTCGTAATAGGATTTAATGTAATGGGCAGTTTTTTCTTCCTTGAAAGATACCTCTGGATGCTGATGAAGAAAACGGCGGATGGATACCATTTCATCGTAATAGCTTTCTAATTTTTTAAATAAACTCTCGGACATGATTCTCTCTCCCATCTGATTTAATTTTTACATTATTATAACATTCTTTATTAAGATAAAGAGGAATTTATCGTAATCAGTAAATTTTACACAATAAAAGGTAAAAAAGAATGATAATATAGATTAAGGTATATTATGGAAGGGAGTTAGCAAGATTGGAAATGAGAAGGTCTAAGTGGGCATATTTTTTTCTTGCTGCATCAGCAGCTATTTTTCTTTATTTTTTATATGCCGTCCAAAGCGGGGAAATATTAAGCTTTGATCGCTATCTTTCATCTTTCTTTACGGGCATATTTACAGAAGGCTCATATCCTTATTTTGAATTTATGGATAGTCTGGGAAATAAGGTTGGTGTTGGAATCGTTACTTTGTTTTTTATCGTTTGGCTTTGGGTTAAACATAGAGACTATGCAGCCATGGCAGCCCTCGTTTTTGCGGTTGCGATTGGAAATGAGGCAAACAAATGGCTCAAAGATGCGATTGGCAGGCCTCGCCCGGACGAGGAGCATCTGGTTAATGTGGCAAGCCTTAGCTTCCCGAGCGGGCATGCTATGATTGGGATGATCCTCTATACTTTTATCGGATTTATAATAATAAAAGAGCTAAAGTCCGCTAAAGCAAAATGGATTACAGGTATTATGGCAGGGATTTGGATATTCCTGATGGGAATAAGCCGGGTCATTATGAAGGTGCACTATCCTTCTGATATTGCAGCAGGCTTTGCCGCCGGCTTCATATGGGTCTTCCTCTCAATTATTTTATATGAAGCATTGAGGGCGATGTTCACTAAAAAGGCATATGAAAAGAGACTATCACTGATGATAGTCTCTTAAAGGTCTTAGGGCACTTTTATATCAGAAACATGGCTACAATGGTAGTCACAACTAAGCCAATAGTGACCGGAAGCAGGTTTCTGCGTGCAAGCTCAAAGGCGTCTACATTACAAATGGCTGCGGCAGGGATGAGCGCCCATGGGACAAGTGTACCACCGCCGACCCAAATTGCGGCTACCTGGCCAAGAGCCGTTAGCGTGGCTGCGCCGGTGCCAATAGCAGTTGCAAAAAGATTGGCGATGGAACCTGCAAGTGAAATGCCAGAGAAACCAGATCCATCAAGGCCAGTAATGGCGCCAACTGCTGTTAAGGTGATCGCACCGACTTCCTTGCTTAATGGTACTACAGATGCAAGCCCGACACCCAGATCATTGACGATTCCGAGAGAGTCTTTTGGCAGATGGTCTCCAATCATTTGAGTAAATCCTGAATCCCCTAAATAGAAGAAAGCTGCAATTGGAATGACGGGGCCAAATACCCTGAATCCAAACTGAAAGCCTTCGATTAAGTAACTGGTTGTTTTTTCTAGCCCTTTATTTCTATGGGCTGCGAGTGTAATGATGAGCAGGATAAAGATTGAAGTTCCCCCTATTAAAGCTGTTGCGTCTCCACCTTGCAGGTCCAGTACAAACATGGCTGCCACGTCTGCTGCAAATAAAATAGGAATTAATATGGCAAAAATCCGTTTCTGAATAAGAGAAAGCAATTGCTCTTGGCTGACGTCTGTCCGAAGCTCGCTTGGTGAGTCTTTGGTTAGGCCAGTAGCAGCTGTCAATTTTCCGTTTTTCATATCTCTCTTAATTAGATAGAAAGCTGTAATCGTCGTAACTGCCCCCATGACGATTACAAGAGGAATACTCGCTGAAATAACGTCCCCGACAGGCAGTCCGGCTGCATCTGCGGTTAGCTTCGGAGCTGCCTGGATAATGAAATCACCCGATAAAGCAATCCCGTGTCCAAATAGGTTCATAGCCATTGCGACTCCAAGTGCAGGCAGTCCTACTCGAATCGCTACAGGAAGGAGAACTGCTCCCATTAGCGCCACAGCAGGTGATGGCCAAAAAAACCATGAAATAACCATCATAAGGATTCCTATTGTCCAATAGGCCAGTGAAGGTGTCCTGATAAACCTGGCAAAAGGTGAAATCATTACATCATTGATGCCGGTTGTGGTCAGCGTCCGGCTCATTGCCACTATAATTGAAATGACCAGTATAGTAGAAAGAAGTTCTGTAATGGCAAATATGAAACTTGTAAAAATACTGCTGACCGAACTGCTTAAAGAGCCTGTTGCAGTGATGGCAATTAAAAAAATCCCTGCAATACAAACAAGTGTTGTGTCTCTTCTCATGACCATGAAGCCAATGATAAACAGAATAAAAAGAATGTATATCCAATGAATAGCTGTTAATTCTACTCCCACCCTTTTTTCCTCCTTTCATAATTCCTTGAGAGAAGCGCCGCTCTGGGCGAATCGGAATGTAATACAGAATATGATGGAAAGGGAAAGTTGTGATATGTATTGAATCAGTCTGGAGGCGGAGGCAGGAACACCCCGGGGAATGTTTCAATGAAATGTATGATTGATAGAATAAAGTAGTAACAGTTTGAGAGGAAATATTATATGCTTCAGCGAAATATAGAATAGGAGAATAGAAGGAAGGGAACGTCAGTGAGATACAGGTCAGTCAATCAAATACTCTTCGCGGTAAGCTTATCGGCAATCGGAGTTTTGCTTCTCCTCATGAATATAGGTGTCATTTCCTTGGAAATAAAAGAGGTATTTGTCGTAATTTATCCTTTCCTTATATTTATTTTCGGTGCCCATTCCCTGCTGTCTGCTATCTTCAAGAAAAATCGCAGCGGAATGTTTCCAGGATTTTTTCTGACTGTCTTTTCTTTTCTGTTGATCCTGGATCGTCTGGAAGTGATTGAGTTTGGATTTATGGACTTATGGAAGCTTTGGCCGCTGCTTCTTGTTTTTATAGGAATAACCATTTTATTGAAAAAGGATCGCTTTAAGGTTCATTTCGAACAGGACTTTCCTGCAGACATTCATGAAAAAAGCGGAGATCATGCTGAAAGGAAAATCATTCATATCTCAAAACCCGAAAGCCCTCAGCCGCTAAAAAATATTAGAGGATTTTCTATTGGTGATGTTGACTTTAAACAGCCAAACTGGGCTCTGGAGCCTATGGATCTATATACCATGATCGGTGATTATTTCATTGATTTCAGCAAGGCGTTCATCCCTGAAAAAGAGACACCAGTCATTGTACGGGGATGGATTGGGGATGTAAAAATGATTATCCCTGAAAATATTCCAGTAATGATTCAATCCACAATCAATATTGGAGATATCCGGATTTTCGACCAAAAAACCGGTGACATAAACAGGAGCCTTCATTATAAGTCGCCAGGTTATGATGAAGCATCAAGGAAGCTAAAAATAGCTGTCCAAGTAAAAATAGGATCCATACGGATCGATAAAGTTTAGAGGTAATATCATGAAAAAAACTGGAATCAGATATTGGTTTGTACAAAGCTTTATCATGATGGCGATTATTAGTTCACTGATTTTTTTTGTCGGTCTACAGGTTTATTTATTTTATAATCCCGATGCCCCTCTGACTATACAAAGCACATTCTGGCTATTTTTGTACTCATTATCCATTTTATTGCTTACCGGTGCATATTTCGGGCTGAAGGGCAGCTACTTAATCAAAGGGCGGCTAGGGGATATTTTAATATTTGTTTCCACATTAAGGAGCGGAAAATATACAGACAGAATGGAATCATATGAAAAAGATGAAATAGGCTTAATATCAGAGGAACTTAATCAGCTGGCGGAAAATATTCAAGAGCAGGTATTTTCCATGCAAAGGCTGGCTGATGAAAAGTCCGCACTGGCACAAACAGCCCACTCTGCTGCTGTAATGGAGGAGAGACAGCGTTTGGCGAGGGACCTTCATGATGTGGTAAGCCAGCAGCTTTTTGCTCTAAGTATGATGTCTTCAGCTGCACTTAGGGTTTTTGACCTCGACATTGACAAAGCGAGGGAGCAGTTAAATGAAATATCGGAGATCGCTGCCAAAGCCCAGGGAGAAATGAGAGCGCTCCTCCTTCACTTAAGGCCTATCCAGCTGAGTGATGACAGGCTTTGTGATGGAATTATTAAGTTAATTCAGGAATTAAAGGCTAAGACAAATATTGATTTTCAGGCAAGCATTGATGAAATTGAAAATCTTTCGAAAGCAGCTGAAGAGCATTTGTTTCGAATTGTTCAGGAGGCGCTATCAAATGTTCTCCGCCATGCTGATGCAGGAAAAATTAAAGTTTCCTTAACAGAGGAAGAAGATTATGTTTATCTTTTTATTGCAGATAACGGAAAGGGTTTTAATCCTCATAAAGAGAGGATTGCTTCCTATGGCCTGAAAACAATGAGAGAACGCTGTGAGGAAGTTGGAGGTATATTTAAAATTCGTTCCAAGGAGAATGAAGGTACCTATATAGATATTAGAATTCCAGCAAAGGGGAGGGGTTAAGGTGATTCGTGTGGCTGTTGTTGATGATCATGAGATGGTAAGAAAAGGGATTATTTCCTATTTGGCTACTGAGGCAGGAATAAAGGTTATTGGGGAAGCTTGCAGCGGAAAAGAAGCTGTACAGCTGGTTCTAAAAGAAAGGCCGGAAATAGTCCTTATGGATCTGCTAATGGAAAACGGAAACGGAATTGAAGCAACCAGGGAGATTCTAAAAAGTTACCCAGGCTGCAAGATCATCATCATTACAAGCTACTACGATGATGAGCAGGTTTTTCCTGCCATCGAAGCGGGTGCATTCAGCTACATGCTTAAAACAGCAAATGCCTTAGACGTGGTAGCTGCGATTAAGAAAGCTGCACAAGGGGAGCCTGTTATAGAATCAAAAGTAGCAAATAAGATGGTTAGCCGTTTCCGTGCGCAGGAAAAAAAACCGCATGATGATTTGACTGAACGGGAGTTTGACGTTCTAATGTGCATTGGAGAAGGGATGACTAACCAGGAAATCAGTGATGAACTATTTATTGGCATTAAAACGGTTAAAACGCATGTCAGCAACATCTTGAGCAAACTGGGCGTGTCTGATCGGACTCAGGCAGCCGTATATGCCAACCGAAATGGAATCATAAAAAGCAGCGTAAAAAAGGATGAGCGGGTATAGCTCATCCTTTTTTTATGCACTTAGTTGTCCTTTTTGGGGATATAATATTTTGTCACATACGAAGGGCTTGAGAATATTTGCGGCTGCTTGTCAATGCCGCTTTCAGTCCCGCGGTTTTCATGTGCTTTTTCGTATGCTTTGGAGCTCTGCCAGTCTCTAAAGGACTTCTCATCTTTCCATAGGGTCAGGATGATATACGTGTTCGATTCAAGCGGCCGCAGTACCCGGATTGCTGCAAATCCGGGTTCATTTTCTATTACTCCTGCCCTGTTTTTAAAGCGGTGCTCAAAAAGAGGCCTGCCTTCATCTGTAACAGGAATATTATTCAGAACAGCAAAGCCTGCAGGGGCAAAGACACCTGAAGAATCAATTACTTCGTAGGAACGCGGCTCTCTAAAAAGGGTTGTACCTGATGTTTCGTGAATTAATACGGCATTGTCAGGATTCTGCATTGTTACCATTGTTTCATTTGGGTGCTTGTCTTCAATCTTTTTTAAATAATCATAAGTTCCGCTAGTCATATATAAGTTCATTTCTTTCACCTCGCCTATTTTTTACCCATTATATGCAGATGGGCATGCAATATAAAAAAATTAAATGGTTTTAAACTTCCAATCTTCTAATTATTTCCCTTATATCAATAGTAAAAACGTCAATTTTTTGACATTTGGCCTTCAAATCTATACAAGAACAGTGAAAAAAGGATATATTCATTAAGGATAGACACTAGCGTTCTTTTTAATAGTCTCAGTCTAACGGGCAATTGAACTCCTACTTTAAGAATCAGAGGAATCGCAGGAGGATAGGTGGGATTCAAACTGCCCGTAAAGGCCGATTGGATCAACTAACAATCAGAAGGGAAAGCCTCCCTCCGATTGAAGTTTCACTTTATGTACATATATATTACAATAATATGCAGACAAGTCTTGAAAGGTGGATAAAATTTAATGACTAAATCATTTAACGATACATTCCTGAGGGCCGCCAAAGGAGAGAAGACTGAACATGTCCCTGTATGGTATATGCGCCAGGCAGGCCGTTCACAGCCTGAATACAGAGCAATTAAAGAAAAGTATTCCCTTTTTGAAATTACACATCAGCCTGAGCTTTGTGCTTATGTGACTAGATTGCCGGTTGAACAATATAACAATGACGCTGCTATTCTTTATAAAGATATTATGTCACCGCTTCCTGCTATTGGTGTGGACGTGGAAATAAAGTCAGGCATTGGCCCTGTGATCTCTAACCCGGTCCGTTCTCTGGCTGACGTGGAAAAGTTAGGAGAAATTCATCCTGAAGAAGACGTGCCATATGTACTGGATACCATTAAGCTGCTTACACAAGAACAGTTAACTGTACCTTTAATCGGATTTGCAGGGGCTCCATTTACTCTTGCCAGCTATATGATTGAAGGCGGTCCTTCAAAAAACTATAACAAAACAAAAGCTTTTATGTATGCCGAACCCAAAGCATGGTTTGCTTTAATGGAAAAGCTTGGAGAAATGACGATTACGTATGTAAAATCCCAAGTCAATGCAGGGGCAAAAGCTATCCAGATTTTCGATTCGTGGGTAGGTGCATTGAATGTTGAAGATTATCGTTATTTTATCAAGCCGGTTATGAATCGTATTTTCTCTGCATTAAAGGAAGAAAATGTACCGCTAATCATGTTCGGTGTTGGCGCAAGCCACCTGGCAATGGAGTGGCATGATCTGCCGCTAGATGTAGTGGGGCTCGACTGGCGCCTGCCTATACAAGAGGCAAGAGCGAAGGGAATAACCAAAACTGTACAAGGAAACTTGGATCCAGCTATATTGCTTGCTCCTTGGGAAGTTATCGAGGAAAAAGCCAAAGCCATTTTGGACCAGGGGATGGCACAGCCAGGCTATATCTTTAATCTGGGGCACGGGGTTTTCCCTGAAGTAAACCCTGATACACTGAGAAAGCTAACAGCATTTATCCATGAGTACTCTTCATCAACACTGAGCAAGTAGCCCTTTTTCACTAGAAACTGGCATGCTGCAGGACCGGCAGCTGCATACCGGATTAGCATTTTTCATGAGCATTAGTTTTGGTAATCCGGCTGTTTTTTGGCACAATAAGGGACTAGAGACAGAAAAAAATAGAGGTGGATAACATGGGTAAGAAGACATTGGGTTTACTTGTAATGGCTTATGGAACTCCTTATAAGGAAGAAGACCTGGAGCGTTACTATACACACATTCGCAGAGGAAGAAAACCGTCTGAAGAAATGCTAGAAGATCTGCGAAGCAGATACGAAGCAATCGGCGGAATATCCCCGCTTGCAGAAATTACGAAAGAACAGGCTGAAAAGCTTGAACAGCATTTAAATGAAATTCAGGATAAATATGAATTTAAAATGTACCTTGGCTTGAAGCATATTGAGCCTTTCGTGGAAGATGCAGTTAAAAAAATGCACGAGGATGGGATCGAAGAGGCCGTCAGCATTGTCCTTGCCCCCCACTTTTCTACCTTTAGCGTGAAGTCCTATAACGGAAGAGCAAAAGAGGAAGCAGAAAAGCTCGGCGGCCCTGATATAAAGTCTGTTGAAAGCTGGTATAAAGAGCCTAAGTTCATTAAATACTGGGCTGATCGGGTGAAAGAGACGTTTGATAAGATGCCTTCCGAGGAAAAAAATTCGGCAGTGTTAATCGTTTCTGCCCATAGCTTGCCGGAAAAGATTCTTCAATCAGGGGATCCGTATCCGCATCAGCTGCAGGAAACAGCTGATATGATTGCTGAGCAGGCTGGAGTCAGCGACTATGCTGTTGGCTGGCAAAGTGCAGGAAACACGCCTGAACCATGGCTTGGCCCTGATGTTCAGGATTTGACGAGAGAGTTATATGAGAAGAAGGGATATAAGGCATTTGTTTATACTCCTGTTGGCTTTGTTTCAGACCATTTGGAAGTCCTTTACGACAACGATTATGAATGCAGAGTCGTAACAGATGAACTTGGTGCAAGCTATTATCGTCCTGAAATGCCTAATTCCAAGCCTGAATTTATTGATGCAATGTCAGATGCCATTTTTAAATTGCTGAATGGGAGCAAGTGAAAATTAAGTAAAGAAGGCGATTTACCGTGCAGGGAGAGAGACAGAAGGTTGTTATTATCGGCGGGGGAATTACCGGGTTAACTGCAGCGTATTATTTGCAGAAAGAAGCCAAAGAGAAAGGGATGCTTTTGGATGTAAAGCTTGTGGAAGCTTCCCATCGTCTTGGCGGCAAAATTCAAACGATAAAAAGAGACGGCTATGTCATAGAAAGAGGTCCTGATTCATTTCTGGCCCGCAAGCAAAGTGCATCCCGGCTTGCAAAAGAAGCTGGCATGGAGAAAGAGCTTATCAGGAATGCATCAGGAAAATCCTATGTGCTTGTGAGGGAGCGGCTTTATCCAATGCCGGGCGGGTCCATAATGGGTATCCCAACTCAAATCGCTCCTTTTATCACAACCGGACTATTCTCGCCTGCTGCAAAGGCAAGAGCAGCAGCTGACTTTGTACTTCCACGTTCCAATCCTGCACAGGATCAGTCGCTTGGCCAATTTTTCCGTAGAAGGCTTGGGGACGAAGTGGTTGAAAACTTGATTGAGCCGCTTCTATCCGGCATTTATGCAGGAGACATAGACCAATTAAGCTTAATGTCAACGTTTCCGCAGTTTTACCAAGTGGAGCAGAAATATAGAAGCCTGATTTTGGGAATGAAAAAGGCTACAGGCTCACAACAGAAAAAAGCAGGGAGCCCCAAGAGAAAAGAGGGGATGTTCCTCACGCTTAAATCTGGACTGCAATCGCTTGTAGATGCAATTGAAAACAGGCTGGAGCCTGGCTCTGTACTTAAGGGATACCGTGTGGAATCTATCGGTAAAAACGGCAGCGGCTATACAATTGCTGTCAATGGGGGAGAGGAGCTGCAGGCAGATAGTATTGTTATGGCAGCTCCTCACCAGACATTACACTCAATATTTTCTCACTGGGGACTATTTGATCAGTTTATAGAAATGCCGTCCACTTCTGTAGCAACTGTAGCTCTTGCTTTTCCAGAAGAAGCCATTGCAAAGGATATTGACGGTACTGGATTTGTCGTCTCGAGGAATAGCGATTACACGATTACAGCATGTACATGGACACACAAAAAATGGCCCCATTCCACGCCAAAAGGAAAGGTGCTGCTGCGCTGTTACGTAGGAAGAGCGGGTGACGAGGCCGTTGTGGATTTATCAGACGATCAAATTGTTAAAATTGTGCTCGATGATTTAAACAAAACTATGAATATCACAATGGACCCTGATTTTGCATACGTAACAAGGTGGAAAGATTCGATGCCCCAATATACTGTGGGACATAAAGAGCGTATTGAAAGTGCCAAAAAACAGGCTAAAGAAAAGTTGCCGGGTGTTTTTCTGGCAGGCAGCTCCTATGACGGATTAGGAGTGCCTGATTGTATTGACCAGGGAGAAGCCGCAGTCCAAAGTGTTTTAGATTATTTATATAGCACCAAGAAAGAAGCTGTCCATTCGTGACAGCTTTTCTTTTGGAATTGGGCAACAGCATGGTTGCTTTTTTATAACGAAGTATGTTAAATTACTATTTGAAGAAAATGACCACATTGTTCATTTAGTCATATTGCATGAGGTGATGAAATGCCAATCGATCGGAAACAGCAGATATTAGAAGCAGCCACAAAATCCTTTTCCTTGTTTGGCTATAAAGCAACAACAATGGATCAGGTTGCAAAGCTTGCGAATGTGGGAAAAGGAACCATTTATACTTTCTTTAAAAATAAGGAAGAGCTCTTCGATGAAATTATCCATTCACTTATTACGGAGATGAAGGCTGCTGCTGATGAGGCTATTGATCCATCCCTTTCTTTTCATGCAAATGTTCACCGCGGCCTATATAAGATATTGGAGTTTCGCTTAAAACATCAGCTTACCATAAAGCTTTACCAGGAAGAAAAAGAAATGGGAACGCCTGCCGTAATGGAAGTTATAGGACAATTGGAGGATGCCATTTTAAATTACTTGAAGGAAAAGGTCACACAGGCTATCGGAAAAGGTGAAATCCGGGAGTGTGATCCAGAGCTGACTGCGTTTGTTATGCTAAAAGTCTATATTGCGCTGATCTTTGATTGGGAGCAGCGCCACAAACCTTTGGAGAAATCAAAAATAGCCATGCTTTTTGAACAATATATCATGAAGGGATTATCTCACTAGATAATCCTCTATTTTTTGAGTGAATTGACTAAATGAATAATTTGGTCAAATAGTAAACTGGAGGGGTACACCATGAAAAGCAGTCTTTTTAAAAAAGAATTATCAGCGGTAGTAAAAGATAAAAAGCTCTTAATTCCAATCATAGCCGTTTTGTTTATCCCAATTTTATATAGCGGTATGTTTCTTTGGGCATTCTGGGATCCATATGATCATTTGGAGGATTTGCCAGTTGCGATTGTAAATGAAGATGCGGGTGCATATTTTGAGGATAAAGAACTGAAGCTTGGCAATGAACTTGTGGATAAACTGAAGGAAAGTAAGGACTTTGATTTTAAATTTGTTAATAAAGAAGAAGGCTATAAAAATCTCGAAAATCAGAAGTATTATATGCTTGTTGAAATTCCGGAGGACTTCTCTGAAAATGCCACTACCTTATTAAATGATCGGCCGCAAAAAATGAAGCTGATTTATGTGCCTAATGAAAGCTATAACTTTTTATCAGCACAAATAGGGGGTACAGCAGTTGATAAAATTAAAGAGTCTCTTTCTGAAAAAGTCACAGAGACCTATGCAGAAACCATGTTTGAAAAAATGGGAGAGCTTTCTGATGGATTGGAGCAGGCCAGTGAAGGAGCGAATAAAATCAGTGAAGGAGCAGCCGAGTTAAAAGCCGGTTCACTTACATTGCAAGAAAAATTAGCTCTTTTGGCAGACAAGTCACTAAAATTTCAGGGAGGCCTCAGCAGTGCTTCCGAAGGATCACAGGAAATAGCCGCTGGTGCAAGGTCCCTATCTGATGGACTGGTGCAGCTTGAAGAAGGGCAAATTAAACTGAAAGATGCTTCAACCCAATTAGAGTCGGGAAGTGAAGAACTTTCTTCGGGAATATCCCAGGTGAAAGAGGGGATGTTCACCATCAATGAAAAATTTCCAGGGATGATTTCCGGAACTGAACAGCTTCAAAATGGAGCAATAACACTATCTTCTTCACTGGAGCGATGGCAATTCGAAGCACAGAATCTTAGTGCAGGGGCTGCACAGCTCGAGCAGAACCTGCAAGCAGTCATTTCAAAGCTTCCTGAAGACTCTGCGGAAAAAGCTGAGCTGACAGCTGTTTTGGATCAGCTTAAAACAGGTTCTGCACAGCTTGCACAGTCTGCTGGCCAGATATCGGCTGGCGGAGCGGAAATTTCCCAAAAGGCAGGACAGCTTAATGAAGGACAAAAACAGCTTCAGCAAGGAATAAACCAGCTGACAGAAGGTAGTGCAAAGCTGGAAACCGGTTCGCAGGAGCTCGTGAAAGGCCACCATGACTTCCAGGCAGGCATGGATATGTTCGGCCGAAAATTTGCAGAGGCAAGGGAAGGTGCAGGCCAGCTAGCTGATGGAACGGCTGAATTATCCGGTGGACTTGCCCAATTATCCCAAGGATCCCTCGCTTTTGCAGGCGGAGCAAAGCAGCTTGAAGACGGAGCAGTTAAAATGGCTGAGGGAAACTTTGAAATTTATGAAGGGTCTTCAGAATTAGCTGGAAAACTCGCTGAAGGTGCAGAGAAGTCATCTTTGGCAAATGCGAATGATGAAACGTTTAATATGCTGGCCAAACCTGTAAAAGTGGATAATGAAAAAATGAATGAGGTCCCAAACTATGGTACAGGATTTGCTCCTTATTTCTTATCTCTTGGTCTATTTGTAGGGGCATTATTGCTGTCTATTGTGTTTCCAATGAGGGAGCCTGCGGCGATACCCCGTTCAAGCGTGAGCTGGTTTTTAGGAAAGTTCCTTATCCTATGCGGAGCAGGGATCATTCAAGCTGTAATTGCAGCATTAATCCTGCTAGGTGGGCTGGGACTTGAAGTGCAAAGTGTAACATTATTTATTTTATACACGATCATAACAAGCCTGACGTATATATCTCTTATTCAATTCCTGGTGACAGTGTTCGGAGATCCAGGCCGTTTTGCAGCGATTATTATACTAATTCTGCAATTAACAACCAGTGCTGGTACATTCCCGCTCGAACTCATCCCAAATGCGTTACAGCCAATTAATGCCTATTTGCCGATGACTTATTCAGTTTCTGGATTTAAAGCAGTAATTTCTAGCGGCAACTTCGACTTTTTGCAGGAAAATGCTGTGATTCTATTATTATTCACTGCACTGTTTATTGCAGGTACATTTATCTACTTCACTGCTATGTATAAAAAGAGATTTGCCGCTGTAGTACAACAGTTGGATTAAAACAAGAACAAAGCCAGCCCATGTCGGGCTGGCTTTTAGTATAGTAACCTATAAATCTGTCATTCCCATGCACTTATCACATTTGTTTCCGTAGCACTCATGCTGCTCTTCAATTGATTTTCCACACTCTGAACATTGTTTTGCCGGTAAATTTCTAAAGAATTCCATAATGTTTTGAATCATGTTGAAGCCTCCCAATAAATTTGTTTTTTTTGTTCTAAATAGTTTGATTATTTAATAATATTGTATTATAACAGATTAATGTTGTCAACGGCTGTTTCAATACAATTTTAAAAAAGTGAAAAAATAGGCATAATCGAGTATATTGGACTTAGGAAAATGAGAGCTCATTTAGGCGTAGAAGCTTTGCCTGCTTTGATCCCTGAACCTTAATAATTTTCTAACTCGGGCGCAATGCGCTCTCTTGGAAAAGATTTTACATTTGAGAATTTGATTGTTGTCTAGCTCCAGGCGCCAACGGCTCGAGGTCATTTCGCCGATAAGCAGGCGCATTGGGCTTTTCTAATAAGGAGGAATAGTGATGAAGTTAACAGTAATCGGCGGCTGGGGCGGTTATCCTAAAGCTGATGGGGCAAGCTCAGGCTATTTACTGGAGCATGAAGGATTTCATCTGCTGATTGACTGCGGCAGCGGGGTACTGGCAAAAATGCAGAATTTTATCCAGCCGGAAGATCTGGACGCTGTGATCATTTCACATTATCATCCAGACCATATAGCCGATATTGGGGTTCTGCAGCATGCCAGGCTGATCCAGGGCTTTTTGGGCAAAAAAACAGACACACTTCCCATCTATGGACATGCTTTGGATCAGCCGGAATTTGCCAAACTTACATACAAAGCCATTACCCAGGGAGTGGCCTATAATCCTGAGGATGTTCTGTCAGCAGGGCCATTTCAAATCAGGTTTTTAAAAACAAATCATCCGGTTCCATGCTATGCAATGAGAATTGAAGCAGGTGGAAAAACGCTAATATATACTGCTGATACTTCCTACAAAGAAGAATTGGAAATATTTAGTGATAAAGCGGATTTGCTCGTTTGCGAATGCAATTTTTATGGGCATCAAAATGTGAAAAACGCAGGACATATGACAAGCTTGGATGCGGGAACATTAGCCAGCAAAGCGAATGTTAAGAATTTACTGCTGACTCATTTGCCTCATTATGGTGAGCTTCAGAAGCTGAAGGAAGAGGCCGCAAGTAAATATAATGGGCCTATATCAATAGCTGACTATCAATGGTCACATACTTTTTAAGGAGTGAAAAAGGATGTTATTTATAGACAACCAGGGCATAACGGATCCAAGAATAAATCTTGCAATTGAAGAATATGCGCTGAAAAACCTTGATATTAATGAAACTTATTTACTGTTTTACATTAATGAACCATCTATTATCATCGGAAAAAACCAGAATACCATTGAAGAAATTAATACAGAGTATGTAGAAAGCAACGGAATCCACGTAGTTAGGCGGTTATCAGGCGGGGGTGCCGTGTATCATGATTTAGGGAACTTAAACTTCAGCTTTATTACAAAAGATGATGGCGAGAGCTTCCACAACTTCTTAAAGTTTACCGAGCCAGTTATTAATGCTCTAAAGAAACTTGGTGTTAATGCCGAACTGAGCGGACGAAATGACCTGACGGCAGAAGGCAGAAAAATCTCCGGAAACGCCCAATTTTCTACTAAGGGCAGAATGTTCAGCCATGGCACACTCTTGTTTGATTCGGAAATTGAAAGCGTGGTTTCAGCACTAAAGGTAAAGAAGGATAAAATCGAATCAAAAGGCATTAAATCCATCCGAAGCCGGGTCGCAAACATTTCGGAGTTTTTGGATAATAAAATAACAATCGAAGAGTTCCGTTCAATGCTTCTTAATAATATTTTCGGAGATTTGGATGAAGTCCCTGAATATAAGCTGACAGATGAAGATTGGGAAAAAGTTCACCAGCTCTCAAAAGAACGATATCAAAATTGGGAATGGAATTATGGGAAGTCACCTAAATTTGATCTCCAGCATTCCCACCGCTTCCCAGTGGGGCAAATTGATATCAGGCTGAATGTGACAAAAGGGAAAATCGAAGACTGCAAAATTTACGGCGATTTCTTTGGGGTGGGCGATGTAAGCGATATTGAAAACAAGCTCACAGGAATCCGCTATGAAAAAACAGAAATTGAAAAAACGATGGAAGAAGTCGACATTAAACATTACTTCGGCAATGTAACAAAAGAAGAATTCATCAATCTTGTGTATTAATTCAGAAACCGGCATCCTGCCGGTTTTTCTATGCTTGTATAAAGATAGACAGTGAGGTGATTCAAGCTGCTAAAAGAAATTGTGAACAATTTGCTTTACTACTTGAATACAAAAATTTCTTTCAATATAATAAATTTAGAAAATTTTTTAAATAAAAATGAATGATTATTCATTCACTAAAGGGGATGTGAAGATGAATTTAACTCAGCAGCTGCATGAAACTGCGAAAAAGATGGGGAATAAAACCGCCTATTATTTTATGGATCAATCAAGTACATATGCAGAGCTTGATGGTGCTGTAACGAAATTCGCAGATGGACTCTCAAAATTGGGAGTGAAGAAGGGGGACCATATTGCCTTATTATTGGGAAACTCGCCTCATTTCGTAATCGGTCTGCATGGTGCACTGCGCCTAGGGGCTACTGTCATTCCGATTAACCCGATTTATACACCGGATGAGATTGGCTATATTGTTAATAATGCCGATGTTAAAGCAGTCGTCACACTTGATTTATTAGTGCCACTGGTTGAAAAAATGCATAAGGCTCTTCCAATGGTAGAGAGTTACATCATTTGTGAAACCCCGCAGGGAAAGGCTTCTGACTTGGATGTGACGGCTTTATCTGTTTATCCAAAAATGAAATCGTTTACACAGCTCGTAACTTCTGGTGATTTAGGATTTCAGGGGCCTGAGCTTGAGGAAGATGAAACAGCTATAATCCTGTACACATCAGGTACTACAGGAAAACCAAAAGGTGCCATGCTTTCCCACAAAAACTTATACAGCAATGCGAAGGGTGTCAGTGATTATCTGCATATGAACGAAGATGATAGAGTTATTACGACACTGCCAATGTTCCATGTCTTTTGTTTAACGGTTGCTTTAAATGCACCGCTGATGAATGGGGCTACTATTCTCATAGACCCTAAATTCAGCCCTAAAGAAATCTTCAGACTGGCCAAGAAATTTGAACCTACCGTTTTTGCAGGAGTACCAACTATGTACAACTTCCTCCTACAACATGAGGACGGGAACCCGGAGGACTTAAAGTCATTGCGCCTTTGCATTTCAGGAGGGGCTGCTATGCCGGTTGCGCTTCTGCACGGTTTTGAGAAAAAATTCAATGTTATGATTTCTGAAGGCTATGGCCTTTCTGAAGCATCTCCGGTTACTTGTTTCAATCCGCTCGACAAGCCGAGGAAAGCAGGGTCTATTGGCCAATCAATCGTAAATGTTGAAAATAAAGTAGTAAATGAGCTTGGAGAAGAGGTTCCAGTAGGAGAAGTAGGAGAACTCATCGTTCGCGGGCCTAATGTAATGAAGGGGTACTACAAGCAGCCAGAGGAAACAGCCGCAACCATCCGTGACGGCTGGCTTTATACCGGAGACTTAGCGAAAGTCGATGAAGAAGGCTATTTTTACATCGTTGACCGCAAAAAGGATCTTATATTGGTCGGAGGATACAATGTTTATCCAAGAGAGGTAGAAGAGGTGCTTTACAGCCATGATGACGTTGTTGAAGTAGCTGTATTGGGTGTGCCGGATCCTAACCTTGGTGAAGCAGTAAGATGCTATGTTGTTTCGAAAAATCTGCAGCTCACTGAAGATCAGCTTATGGCATACTGTGCTGAACATTTAGCTAAATACAAAGTGCCTGCCTCTATTGAATTCCTGGAAGAACTGCCGAAGAATACAACAGGAAAAATATTGCGAAGAGCATTGAAGAATCAAATACTTCAGACAAAATAAAAAGCAAGGGCAGACCTGATCCCGACGTCTGCCCTTTTTTCTTTTAAATATGAAAGGGTTTTCATTAGATTTATCGAATAGAAATTATGTAGCTATGGAAATGGAGGAGAGATGTACATATGAGTTCTATCACAGTTGAATTTAAAGAACATATTGCGGTCGTAACGATTAACCGCCCGGATGCGCTGAATGCCTTTAATTATGAAACATTAGCAGAGCTTCAGGAGTCTGTTGAAAAATTACGCACCAATCCTGACGTACGTGTGGTTATTTTTACAGGAGCCGGTGAAAAAGCTTTTAGTGTTGGTGCTGATTTAAAAGAGCGCAGAACTTTAACAGATGAACAAGTCCGCAGGAATATTTATAAAATAGGAGAGGTATTCTCTTTAATCGATCAGCTCCCGCAGCCAACAATTGCAGCAATAAACGGATTTGCCTTTGGGGGTGGAATGGAACTGGCTCTATCATGCGATTTCCGTATAGCAGTCTCGGGAACTTCCATGGGGCTTACAGAAACAAGCCTTGCTATTATTCCGGGAGCAGGAGGTACCCAAAGGCTGCCGAGATTAATCGGCCAGGCAAAAGCGCTTGAATTAATCTTAACGGCTAAAAGGCTTACTTCTGAGGAAGCGTTTGAGTATGGAATACTTACAAAAGTAACGGATAGAGATAATCTGTTAAATGAATGCCTTGAATTTGCAAATGGAATGCTGGCTAATGGACCGCTGGCACTGCAGCAGGCAAAGTTTGCAGTTAAACAGGGAATGGGTGTTGACCTTCAAACTGGGTTGCAAATTGAGAGAAAAGCCTACGAAGTCATTATCCCGACAGAAGATAGAGTAGAGGCACTAGAAGCTTTTGCTGAAAAAAGAAAACCAGATTTTAAAGGAAAATAGGTTGGCAGCCAAAAAACACGGCAGAATTTGCCGTGTTTTTTCTATTAAATTATTAAATTTTTAGAAAATAATAAAAAAGGTCTTGAATATTAAGCGTCTTAACTATATAATTTAGTGAATAAAAGCATAAAAGCATAAAAGTGTTGAAGCGAAGAGAGACAGAGAATAAGAGGGGGATCATCTAAAATGCTTGGAAAATTAAAATCTCTTAAACCTATAGCTGCGGCAGGTGTTCTGGGAGCGGTGCTTCTTAGCGGGTGCGGCAGTGAAAGTACTAATGGAGGCAGCAGCTCTTCAGATAGCAATAAAGAAGATTCATTTAAGGTAGGGGTGACCCAGATTGTGGAACACCCTTCATTGGATGCCGCATTGGAGGGCTTTAAGAAAGCATTGGAAGAGGAAGGACTCGAAGTAAGCTATGATGTACAAATCGCCCAGGGCGATCAAAATAACAACCAGTCGATTGCGAATAATTTTGCAGGTGACGGAGTGGATTTGATTTTTGCCAATTCCACGCCAAGTGCATTGAGTGCTCTTAATGCAACAAAGGATATACCTATTGTGTTTACTTCAGTAACGGATCCAGTAGGGGCTCAATTGGTCAAATCTATGGAAGCTCCGGATGGAAACATAACAGGTACAACCGATACTCATCCTGACGCCATTCCAAACATGGTTAAATTTATCGATGAACAGTTTGATGCTGGCACTGTGGGCGTTATCTATAATTCTGGCGAACAAAACTCAGAGGTGCAGATTGAAAAGGTGAAGGAAGCTCTTTCAATCACAGATATGAAGCTTGCTGAAGCTACCGTTTCCAATTCATCAGAAGTAAAACAGGCGGCTGAGTCACTTGTAGGCAAAGCGGATGTAATCTACATCATTACCGATAATACAGTCGTTTCTGCTTTGGAATCAGTTATTCAGGTTTCAAATGACAATGATATACCTTTATTCGTAGGGGAGCTTGACTCTGTAAAACGCGGAGGATTTGCAGCTTACGGGTTTGACTATGAAGATATCGGTTATGAAGCAGGAGCAATGGCTGCGCAAATATTAAAAGAAGGCAAAAAGCCATCCGAACTTCCGGTTCAATATCCTCAGAATTTAAAGCTGGTTATCAATAAAAAAGCTGCTGAAGAGATGGGGATTGAACTGAAGGAAGAATGGAACGGCCTTGCTGAGTTTGTTGAATAACACCAGCAAATAATTAGCGCTTAAGCTTTTCTAATAGATAAACATCGAGAACTGTCTAGCTCCAGCACCTACCCCTCGAGGACACAAGCTTGTCTTGTTGCGGCTCCTAGGGACTCGGGGTCATAAGCCGTTTCCTTCCAGAAGGAAAAACACCTTCTTACAGGTACCGTCTTATGCCTGTCGTCCCTGTACAGTCGCCTCCACATTTCGGGCAATCCTCCATAAAGGCGAAGAACGCCTTTCCGTGAGGCTCGCCTTGTGCTTGAGGCCCCCAGGACAAGGAAGGCTTCGTCAGCATAATCATCGCACGACCAAAAGCGGCAGCTTTTGGGAGGATGGGGGTCATGCAGACGTTGCCACAGGACGTGGCGTTCTTAGTCTGCGTTCCTTCGTGGGTAAGGCGCTTGCGCTTTTCTAATAGAAAGGAAGATTACTATGCCAACAGCCATCTTTGGTTCCATCGAGGCGGGAGCAATATATGCCTTGATGGCGCTGGGCGTTTACCTATCATTCAGAATACTGGATTTTCCCGACCTGACGGTTGATGGAAGCTTTGTCACAGGTGCATCTGTAGCAGCTGTCATGATTGTAGGAGGATTTAATCCGTTTTTGGCTACAATTGCAGCCATGCTGGCGGGTTTTGCGGCAGGCTGCTTAACCGGGCTGCTTCATACAAAAGGAAAAATCAATGCGCTCTTATCAGGAATTTTAATGATGATCGCATTGTACTCTATTAATCTCCGGATAATGGGCAAGTCCAATGTGCCTCTTTTGTCAGAGGAGACTGCTATGACGAAGCTTACAGAATTCTGGCAGGGACTTGGGGTTGATCAGGCTATCCAGAGCATGACGGCTGCACTGGGAATGAGCTTTGTACCGAAAACCTGGGGGATTCTTATCTTAATGCTTATTCTAGCACTTGCTGTAAAAGTACTGATTGACCTATTCCTAAAGACAGATGTCGGTTTGGCGATTCGCGCGACAGGTGATAATGAAACGATGATCCGCAGCTTTTCGGCCGACACAGATCTTCTTAAGATTTTTGGATTGGGCATTTCAAATGCGCTGGTTGCTTTTTCTGGAGCACTAGTGGCGCAGTATAACGGGTTCAGTGACGTCGGCATGGGAATTGGCATGATCATTATCGGCCTTGCATCCGTTATTATCGGTGAAGCTATTTTTGGAGCAAAAACAATTGTAAGAGCTACTTTGGCCGTAATCGGCGGAGCCATTTTATATCGGATTATTGTAACGCTGGCATTAAGAGTTGAGTTCCTGGAAACAGGAGATATGAAGTTGATTACAGCAGTAATCGTTATTAGTGCACTTATCCTTCCAAAGCTGATTCAGCAGCAAAAAGAAAAGCAAAGAAAGCGTCGGAGGCTAATGGAAGCAAAAAAAAATCAGGCATCTAATGCTTACGGGAAAAGTGGTGAACAGCTTGCTGCAGTTAAATCAGATTCATAAAGTGTTTAATGAAGGAACACCTGATGAAAAAATCGCTTTGCACCGTATTGACCTGCAATTAAAGCCAGGCGACTTTATGACGGTTATCGGCAGCAACGGGGCGGGAAAATCAACTCTTATGAACATGATTTCAGGAAAATTGATTCCTGATATGGGGGATGTTTTGATTGATGGTTCCGATGTTACCCTTGTAAAGGAGCATAAAAGATCCAAGCTAATTGGGCGGGTTTTTCAGGATCCTATGGCAGGTACGGCTCCATCCATGACGATAGAGGAAAATCTGGCCATTGCATACTCCAGGACAATGAAACGAGGTTTACGCAAAGGCGTTTCTAAAAAAAGACGTGAATTTTTCCAGGAGAAACTGGAAATGCTGCACCTTGGACTTGAGAATAGGCTTTCAGCCAAAGTCGGGCTATTATCAGGCGGTGAGCGGCAGGCCTTATCCTTATTGATGGCTACTTTTACAGAACCGAAAATTCTGCTGTTGGATGAGCATACAGCTGCATTGGATCCGGCACGTGCAGAACTGATTACCAATCTTACAAAAGAAATTGTTGAAACTTACAAACTCACAACCTTAATGGTAACGCATAATATGCAGCAGGCACTAGACCTCGGGAACAGGCTGATCATGATGGACAAAGGCCAGATCATCTTTGAAACGAATGAAGAACAAAAACAAAATCTGACTGTGGAAAAATTGCTGGAAGAATTCCAGAAAATCCGCGGCGAAAAAATGAGCAGCGACAAAGCTGTATTGATTTAAATAGGAGACCGGACAGGGCGTAATGCTTGGTCCGGTTTGTTTAGTTGGAAAAGACAGCGCTTGTGCGATAGAGGTCCACAATGAAACCAAGATTTATTATTAATGGGAGAGCAAAATTGTCACACCCAGGATGAATTGTGCCAAATGTAAGATACATTTTTTAGATGCTAGATAAATTTTCAATCTAGTAAGATAAAAAGAATTCGATGCCGGATAAATGCCTAATGCTGTAAGATAAAATGGAAAATATACTGGATAAATGGAAAAAGCCCAGAAAAAAAGCATACCGCCTGTCAGCGATATGCCAAAAATTTTATGGATAATACATAACTGCCTGATACCGGATCAATACCTCGCCCTTATTTTTATATGTGTGGGCTTTATTCGCCAGGAATTTAACGGAGTTGCCTGTACGGACTGTAATCCGCTGGTCGCCAATTATTAATTCAAGTGTGCCTGACATAACGGTGATATATTCTTCAACACCTTCATTATGCTTATCAGATGTATGCTGGCAGCCTGGCTCAATTTCTACAGTAAAGATTTCAAATTTTTTGCGCGGGTCAAACGGAAATACGGGATATACCCTGTAATTGCCCATGCTTTCCATAATGGGGGTAATCGTTTGCAATTCTATAAAATGCACATCAGAGGACTCCTCATTAATAAGTGAGGAAAATGAGACTTGTAGGCCGCTGGCAATTTTCCAAAGGGTAGTGACAGTTGGATTGGATTCTCCCCGTTCAATTTGCCCAAGCATTGCTTTGCTGACACCAGTCAATTCTGCAGTAGCATCAAGGCTGTATCCTCTTGTTTTTCGAATATTCCTCAGGTTTTCCCCAATACTTTTTTGAATATTCTCCATGATATCCTCCAAAATCATTGTGTAATATAACGCACGAATGTATAATATGTTATATTAAATTGTCGTACTTTATATTATGTCTATTATAGTATATTTTTAGAACCTATTATTATATTTTTGGGGCGGTGAACGAAATGGCAGAAATTGCAGTCAACAAGCCTGCTACTGAGTACAGGAAAGGATTCCAGTCAGGGATCAGCATCGCGATTGGATATGCCCCGGTTGCCTTGACATTCGGGCTGCTGGCAAAAACAACCGGGCTTTCAATTGGTGAAACAGTATTAATGAGCTTTCTCGTGTTTGCCGGTGCAGCGCAATATATATCGCTGAGCCTCCTTTCATTGGGAACAGGAATTTTTGAAATTATCCTGACGACCTTTATAGTGAATATCAGGCATTTTTTGATGTCCACTTCCCTTAACGAAAAATGGGAGGACGACCAGATAGCGAATAAAGCTATCCTATCCTTTGGAATTACTGACGAAACCTTTTCAGTTGCTGCAGTCCGCGATGAAAAGGTAACAAGCGGATATATGCTTGGACTTATCTCTATTTCTTACACCAGCTGGGTGGTCTGCTCGGGGCTTGGGCACCTGATTGGGGCGAGTCTTCCGCAAACCCTGCAGGAAAGTATGTCTGTTGCGCTATATGCCATGTTTGTTGGCCTCCTTGTTCCTTCAATGAAAAAAAGTGCTAAGGTAGTATTCCTTGCTGCACTGGCCGCATGCTTTAATATTATTTTTACTTTGACCAATGCTTTATCAACTGGCTGGGCAATCGTATTGGCAACCCTTTTATCTGCTGTAATGATTGAATTGATTGAAATGGTGAAAAATAAGCAAAGGGGGCAGGAGCATGAGTAGCCAAATGGTATGGATGATAGCTGGCATGGCATTAGTTACCTATATTCCGAGACTCTTGCCTTTTGTGCTGTTCAAAGGCAAAGAACTGCCGGGCTTTGTTCAGGGAGTTTTAAAAAATGTTCCCTATGCCACATTAGGGGCACTTATTTTTCCTGGAATCTTGTTTATAAATGAGGATATTTGGTTCGGGCTGCTGGGCGCTGGTGCCGCTTTTATTGCAGCCTTTTTAGGAGCAAATGTCATTGTAGTCGTTTTAGGATCTATTGCTGTTTTATCTGTATATTCGTTCCTTATTTAGATATGATAATGATAGATTGTGCATTGAACCGGTTCATAGAGCCGGTTTTTTCATTAGAAAATTTATTTTGCGGAAATGATTTTAAACGGGTCATGGACATAAGCTTGAAGCTGCAAAAATATCGTTTGCCGGTATTCACGCAATTTGGCCGGTAGATCCTAATAATCAGATCAGCCGGTAAATTCATTTTCACCTGCTGATCCGGAGTCGGAAAACCGCAAAACTTACATTTGGCCAATAAACATTGCTCATTGGACGATAAATCATGGCAGCGGCCTGGCTGGAATATCTGGAACCAGTGGCAGTGAACACCAGCCCTAATCATTGAATGAATGTCCAACTAAAATAGTTCTAATTACAGATTTTTATACTAAACTAATTATAGAATGGTTGTACCAAAAGGGGGGAATCAGATGGCAAGAAAATTAGGCTTTTACGGCGCGTTAGCCTTTTGCTTATACGGCTTATTTTTTTATTGGTATTTATTTTACTTTGCGGATAACAGTCTGCCGTTTGAATATGAAGGCTCACGGGCAGATCCTGCAACATTCCTCAACGGCAGGGAATTGATGCTTAGTGAGGAATATTCAAAAATAAGAAATTTACTGTTTTTCATCTCCACACCCTTTGAATGGGTCTTCTATTTATTCATTCTTCTATTTGGTTTGTCAAAGGCTTTTAAAAAATGGGCGGAGCAATCTACACCATATAAGTTTCTGCAAACAGCTATTTATCTTATTTGGCTTTCATTTTTTGCGTTTATCGCCACGATGCCATTAAGCTACATCAGTTTTTCATTATCGAAAACTTATAATATCTCGACTCAAAGCTTTAGCGGGTGGATGAAGGATGAACTCATTGATTTTTGGGTTAATTATGGAACGATGGTCCTGATTGTATCGGTTTTATATTGGCTGATTAATAAGAGCAAGAGAAGATGGTGGCTTTACGCATGGCTTCTATCTATTCCTTTCACCTTATTTATGATGTTTTTGCAGCCTGTTGTCATTGACCCTCTTTATAATGATTTTTACCCTTTAAAAAATAAAGAACTTGAAACCAAAATACTTGAACTCGCAAATCAGGCAAATATCCCTGCTGAACATGTTTTTGAGGTCGATATGGCTGAAAAAACAAATGCGCTGAATGCCTATGTTACAGGTATCGGCTCTAATTCCAGAATTGTTCTTTGGGACACAACCCTGAATAAATTAAATGAAGACCAAATTCTGTTTATTATGGCACATGAAATGGCCCATTATGTTGAAAAGCATATCTATATCGGAATCGGAGGCTACTTGCTGCTGTCCCTGCTGGGCCTTTACCTGACCGCTAAATTAATGGAAAAGGCAATTGATAAATGGGGAAGGGCGCTTAAAATTCCTGCTGTAAATGATATAAGGTCCTTGCCATTATTCTTAATGATTCTTTCAATGCTTTTGTTCATTTCCAGCCCGTTGACCAATTTGGTTTCGCGATACCAGGAAACAAGGGCTGATCGTTATGCGATTGAAATGACCGAGGATTCGGATGCTGCTATCCAAACATTTCAGGAGCTGACAAGGGCAGGCTTGAGCCAGGTGAATCCGCCGCTACTTGTGAAAGTATTCCGGTATGGCCATCCAACCATGCTGGAACGGATTTCAATGCTGGAGGAGTTTGAAATTAAGCAGAGACAGAAGGAGAGAGAGCAGGCTCAATAAGGGTGCCCATTATTATATTGGCTGTGTTAAAGCTAAATGTTGATTTAGCACCCTGATGATTGGAGCGGAAGGCACGAGACTAGCGAGTCAAAGGGAGACCCCAAAGGCGCTAAGGGACGAGGAGCGTCGGACCGCCCGCTGTTCGCTAAGTCCCTGAAGCGGAAATCACCAGGCAAGTTTAACAGAGACATTCTATTAAGAAGTTAAAAAGCAGGCCCATTGGGTCTGCTTTTTAGATCTTTTTATATGTATGAATGCTTCCATCCTTAAAAGCTGGTATTTCATTAGTAAAATAAATACCTGCTCCATCATCAATTCCATAACCAACTGAAGCACCAGTCCTTTTCATAGCCGCTTTTAAATTTTCCCTTTCGTTCCACTTTGTAAAATGGACACTGATAGCACAATCACGGATCAATCCGAGCCCATTCAGAAAAAGATGCTGCTTTTTCGGCGTGTCAACTGGAGGGATTATACAATGCTCCGGGCATATTAAAGCCCCTGCCGAGAAGCCTGCCACGGGGATGCCTTCCCAATACATCTTCCTGATGCATTCACCAAGACCTGTTTCCGCTATAAAGCTCCTGTATTTTTCAGTTTCGCCACCGCCAATAATGATTCCGGAGCAACAGAGCAGTTCCTCAAAAAGTGAAGCTGACGAAGAAGAGGACAGCGGAAGATAGGTGCAATCTTTAACTCCGTATTGCTTTAAAGGCCTTGTATACTTGTCCATATAGTTTATCCAGCCTTCCCTTTCCAAAAAGAGTACTGCTACTTTATTTGTAGATGCAGAAGAGAGCTCTGCAAATTTTCTTCCTGAAATTTCTCCGAAAGGCGGGCTGCCGCCCATTAAAAATAAATGCCTGTCACTCAAGAGTCATTCTCCTAACTGTAAAAATAAAATCCCCCGCTTTTTTGGCGGGGGGCAACTTTAATTTGCTAAGTACCGAAACGTTTGGAAAGTTCCCTGTACTGGTTTGATAAATGGATAAATGCCGGCTTGTTTCCTTCGTCAATGGCTGCGTCCACTTTTTTCATTAATTTTTCTTTTTCTGTGTTCAGCAGGATCTCAGAAATCAGCATGTCAATGTAAAGGTCAAGAACAAAGGACTCTTTCTGCTGCTTGCGCTTCATGGCGCTCGCTTTCATTAATTCGGTGTATGATTTTTCCTTCATGGAAATCACCCCTGATGCTTTTTAATATTATATGGAATTCCTTCTGAATATTCAACTAAATTTTTTAAATTTTTAGAAAATATTTTCATGGATGTCGAAAATGTGAACATTTTAGCAACTATTATCGAAAATTAGTAATTTTTAGATTAATTGGTGCTATTATGAAAATGCGGCGGTATACAAAAAAAGGAGATGAAAAAATGAGAAGCCCAAATACTCAGCTAATCGAAGAATATGAGATCAATCCAAATACGATGATTATCAAGCCTCTCCCTTATGGCCTTAAGGTTTATTCACAAATTTGGGGGCTTGATGAAGAATTGACTTCCCCATTTAAACCCATTGAAATTATTAAAAAAAGCTGCAGGTTTTTCGGTTCAAGCTATGAAGGCAGAAAGGAGGGTACGCGCCAATTGACCGGAATAACCCACAAGGCTCCGATTACAATTGACCCCACAAACTTCATTTATTTTTTCCCAACAACCTCTCCAAGCAATCCTGAATGCATTTGGATTGCACAGGAGCATATTCTCTATTACAAACGGACTAATGACGGAAATACAGAGGCGGTTTTCAAAAATAAGCAAAGTTTTATTCTTCCAGTGTCTTACAATACTTTTAATAACCAGCTGCTGAGGACAGCATTGCTAAAAACAACTCTAATAAGCAGGATAGAAGAATCAGAGAGAAAGGCACTATACTTTTTAAATGGTTCCAGAAGTTTGAATGCTTCGGAGAGAGCGGGAGCATATGGTGCAAGAAGGGATTAGGGATAGCAGGATAAGCGAGAAGCATGCATGTTTTCATGCTTCTGTTTTTCCGTGTATATTACAATATTAAAAGCAGGCTCTTCCCATTACAAATTTATCGAATTAATTTGCTTTTAGGTTTTTGCCAGTTCCGGTCACATGCCTTTTAAACAGATAATATACCATTAGCTCCTGAACTTTGTTGCGGATGCGGGGATTAAAGTAATTATGACGCTCCTCGTAGCCTTTATAGAGAAACATGAACATGGTAAACGCGTCATCTCGTTTAATTTCATGAACCTTGAGCTGGTTTTTGTTCATATAGCGTTTGACTTCTGATAGTTCATTTTGTATGACTTTCAGGGTTTCTTCAACTAAATCAAGATAAGGCTGTTTTAGTTTGAAGGGACTTTTATTAATAACAATCAGATCACGGTTTAAAATAGTTAATACCATTGGCAAATAGATAGCCTGTTCCATTACGTTACGGTCTTCCTCAGGAATTCTCGTCATAATCTTTCTACTCCCTTAATCAAAAGTTGCCTGCTATTTCACGAGCTTGCAAGTTTCATCCAGATAATCTTTCCAGAACAAGTGTTCCTATTTAATTTTACAAAGGAAAGCTTCTCCTTGCAAGAGCCTTTATTTGTCGAATAAGGTGAAAGCCCCCTATCCACATCATTTCCATTTAGCAAAAAAAGTTTCACCTATTAGCAGAATGAGAAGGGATTTTATTTCTAATGTCGAAATAAGTAGAACAGCATAGTTAGGAAGGATGGAAGAAATGACACAAAAGAGAGCAATACAACCTGAAGATCTTTATGAGTTAAAGTCGGTTGCCGACCCGCAGCTATCCTCGGATGGGTCCGGTTTGGTATATGTTGAGACGAAAATACTAGAAGATAAAAATACATATAGCTCGAATTTATTCTATATAAATGCCAGCGAAAAGAATAAACCAGTCCAGTGGACGTATGGTGAACATAAAAATCATTCACCGCGCTGGTCTCCGGATGGACGAGCGCTTGCATTCGTTTCCGATAGGAGCGGCAAACCGCAGATTTATATTATGAACATAACAGGCGGTGAAGCACGTCAGCTGACCCAGTGCACAAATGGCGCTTCCAATCCTGTTTGGTCACCGGACGGAAAAAAGCTTGCTTTTAATGTATCTTTGAAGCCAGATGAAGAAGCGGGGAAAGCGGAAAAACAGGAAAAGCAAGATGAGAAGCCGGTTCCGCTTGAAATTGATAAAATGAAACACAAATCAGATGCTCAGGGATTTTGGAGCGGAAGATACAGCCAAGTGGCAGCTGTAGATATAGAGACTGGCATGATTGAACAGCTAACTTCAGGTGAGCATGACTATCAGGTGCAAAGCTGGTCCCCTGATGGAAAATCAGTGGCTGTAACGGCTGATTTAAGCGAAGAAAAAGATTTTTCTTTTGTAAGCGATGTTTATCTCGTCAATCCTGAAACAAAAGAAATGAAAAAGGTAACGAACGGCAAAGGTTATTTTGGTAATGCTACATGGTCACCAGATGGAAAATATCTGGGCATGTTCGGACACGAAAGAGAATATGAAAATGCCACACATACAAAGGTTTGGATTTACGGCCTTGAAACTGAAAACATACAGTGCCTGACTGCGGATTCTGATATTTTGGCAGGGGATTATGCAATCGGAGATTTCCAGCAGGGTGTAGTGACACCAGGAATTCTTTGGGCAGAGGACAGCAGGAGTTTTTATTTCCTGGCCACGGACAATGGCAATACAGTTGTTTATTATGGCTCTTTGGAGGGCGAATTGTACCCGGCGCTTCTGGATCAGCAGCATGTGTATGGTTTGACTACCGGCGGAAATATCAACCAGGCAGTCGTAGCCATCAGCAAGCCTGCATATCCTGGCGATTTATTTTTGCTGGACGTACCAACGGGAGAATTAGAACAGCTGACAAATGTGAATGAAGAGTTTTTGGGCAAGGTGGAGCTTGCAGATGCAGAGCCGATTCAGTTTAAATCTTCAGATGATTGGGATCTGCATGGCTGGATCATGAAGCCACTCCATCTGCAGGATGGCGACAAAGCTCCGCTTGTAGTGGAAATCCACGGCGGGCCTCATGCGATGTATGCCAATTCCTATTTCCACGAATTTCAGTGCCTTACTGCAAAAGGCTATGCCGTATTATTTATTAACCCAAGAGGAAGCCATGGATACGGCCAGCAGTTTGTTGACGCTGTAAGGGGAGATTACGGCGGCAAAGATTATGAAGATATTATGGATGCAGTTGATTACGCGCTGGAAAACTATGATTTTATTGATAAAGACCGGCTTGGCGTGACAGGTGGAAGCTATGGGGGCTTTATGACCAACTGGATTATTGGGCATACAAACCGCTTCAAGGCAGCAGTCACACAGCGCTCTATCTCCAACTGGATCAGCTTTTACGGGGTAAGTGATATCGGCTATTATTTTACGGATTGGCAAATTAAAAGTAATTTGAATGATATTGATAAGCTATGGAAGCATTCTCCGCTTGCCTATGTGAATGAAATGGATACACCATTGCTGATACTTCATAGTGAAAAAGATTACCGCTGTCCGATTGAACAGGCAGAGCAATTATTCATTGCTTTAAAGCATCGTAAAAAAACAGCTAAATTTATCCGTTTCCCTGAATCGAACCATGAACTATCAAGAAGCGGGAAGCCTAACCTAAGAATCAGCCGTCTCAACTATATTGCTGGCTGGTTCGATCAATACCTATAAAAAATTGCCGCAGGCCTTCGGGTTTGCGGTTTTTTAGTTTGAATTGTGAAATAATTGGAACAGGAAGCATAGAAATCAACGGAAAAATGGATATATCAACGAAATTTTCAATTTATCAACGAAAGACTGTATATATCAACGAAAAAGCCGATATATCAACGAAATTAAATTTTTCTGCCCAACCGCCCCAAAGGTTTAAGATTATCAAAATAAGTTGCAAAGAAAGTAATTCATCTGCAAATTATAAGGGTATACAGGATATACCAGTACCGATATCGAAACTTTTTAACAAGAACATCAGTCAAATATATTTGAAGGTCTGTTTAGCATATCTTCAAAGCCCGGCCTGCCAAACCAGCGGGACTATCATTTTGTTTTAAAGAAAGGACTTAATTTTATGAGATCTGAAAGACATGAATATAAAAAGCAGAAAAAGAAGAGGAAATGGAAATCGTTTCTCTTAATTCTGTTTCTGTTGTTTGCAGGGACACTTGCTTATTCTTATTTCCAATTTAAGCAGGGGGTTTCCCAATCAAAAGGTGAAGCAAATATAGAGACAGAAGAATTTGAGTTTAATGGAGAAAAGGATCAGTACGGTGGAACGAATATATTGATATTAGGAAGTGACGCCAGGGGGGAAGAAAAATCGAGGGCAGATACAATTATGGTTGCCCAATATCATCCCGATAAGGGCACATATAAACTTCTTTCCTTTATGAGGGATATGTATGTAGACATCCCGGGCCACGGACAAAATAGGATAAATGCAGCACTGGCATATGGCGGGCCAGAGCTATTAAGGCAAACGCTGAAGGAAAACTTTGATTTAGATACTCAATATTATTCTATTGTGGATTTCGAGGGCTTTGTCCATTTGATTGATGAGGCCTTCCCAAGAGGAGTAGAAATTGACGTTGAAAAAAGAATGTCCGCCAATATTGGAGTTACTCTGGAACCAGGTTTGCAGCGCCTGGATGGCGAGCATCTTCTCGGCTATGTAAGATTCAGGCAGGATGCAGTGGGTGATTTTGGAAGAGTAGAGCGTCAGCAGAAAGTGATGAAGGAAGTTGCCAGCCAGTTTACCAGCTTCCAAACCATTACAAAGCTGCCGAAACTGATAGGGGTTGTAACACCTTTCGTAAATACTAATATGGATACAGGAGATATGCTGTACATTGGGAAAGACTTTATTTCTAAAGATAGCAGGAATGTGGAAACTCTCCGTGTTCCTGTTGATGGCACATTTGAAAATCAGAGGATCAATGGGGCTGCTGTACTGGCGATTAATCTGGAGGAAAACAAAGCAGCTATTCATGAATTTCTCTCAAAATAATAGAAAGAGCCGGGAGTTCGATTTACTCTTTTTTTGCTGATTAGGTGTACAATAAAAGGGTAAGTGGTAAAAATAGAGGAAATTGCCCTTTTTAAAAACGGGGATTTGCGTTATGACTTATAAAAAGCTGCTCGCCGCATATGTACAAGGAGAAATACTAAATGGATTTTGAACTGTTCAAAGACTGGTTTACATTGGAAAACATAATGGATTTAATTCAGGAATATCGCTCTTTTGGCCCCCTCCCAGGCATCCTGCTGCCTATGCTTGAAGCGTTTCTGCCGTTTCTGCCGCTGTTTTTATTTGTTATGGCAAACGCAAGCGCATTCGGCCTCTGGCTTGGTTTCTTGTATTCCTGGATAGGTGCTGTAGCGGGAGCCCTAATCGTTTTCTTGCTAATCCGCAAATACGGACAGAAAAGAATACTGCGGGTTTTGAAAAAGCACCAAAAGGTGCAAAAGCTGATGAGCTGGGTGGAAAAGCATGGATTCGGCCCTTTGTTCATTTTACTTTGCTTTCCGTTTACTCCATCTGCTGTTGTCAATATCGTCGCAGGCCTTTCAAACATCAGCATTGCTCAATATATGCTGGCTGTCCTGACAGGTAAAATGGTTATGATTTTTACAATTAGCTTTGTTGGCTATGACATAAGGTCCTTAGTGACACAGCCAATTCGGTCAGCCATTGTTGCGCTGGTTATTTTTATTCTTTGGTATGTGGGCAAAATCATTGAAATAAAAATGAATATGAGCGTAGAAAAAGATCGCACTCATAAAGAATAGCGATTCTAGAAAGCATTGGGGGAGATGCAGTGTGAAGGAAGAATTGAAAAAAGAAGGGGCAGAATGGATAAAGGCTTTTGCTATCGGCATAATTATCTTTGCTTTTATACGGACTTTTTTCTTCTCCAATTATGTGGTGGAAGGTGAATCCATGATGCCAACACTTCAGGATGGGAATAAGCTAATTGTTAATAAAATTGGCTATCAGGCCAGCGATTTGGATCGTTTTGACGTCATTGTATTTCATCATAATGATAAAGAGGACTTTGTAAAAAGAGTTATTGGGCTCCCAGGAGATAAAATAGAATACCGCAATGATGAACTTTATATCAATGGCAAAAAAGTGGATGAGCCATATTTGGAAAAATACCGGAAAGATGCACTTGGCGGCAGGCTGACAGGCGATTTCACTCTTAGAGAAATGACAGGCGCGGAAGCAGTTCCGGAGGGTAAGCTGTTTGTGATGGGGGATAACCGTCTCGGAAGCTGGGACAGCCGCCACTTTGGGTTTATTTCAGCGGAGCAGGTTGTTGGAAAAGTTAATCTGCGCTACTGGCCGCTTGATGAAATGGACGCTTCTTTTTAAATTAGCTATTAAAATTCATTGTGACTTTGAACGGCAAAAGGACTCGATAAAATTCGAGTCCTTTTTTTATAATGCTTAGATTCTGAAAATAACTAGGACGGTCCTAAAAACAATAATTTTTAGATAACATGCAAATTAGGATTCTCCCTATATTCAGGCTCACAATTAACACAAACATTTTCATCATAATCAGTCATATTGACATCTTCCCGGTTATATTGAATTCCGCACAGGGAGCAGGCAACCATTTCGTTTTCTTCTATTTCCTCTGGTGAGACCGGTATAGGATCATTAATGTTAATCGGTTCAACTGTAATTCCGCGCGTATTGGACATTTCTGTACTTAAATATTCCCTGGCGGATTCTTCGCTCTCCCAAAAGCCCAGATCCCATAACAATTCCTGGGCATCTCCGTTTTGAGTCATTAAGCCATAAACAACTTTCATCATGATTGCTCCTTTCAACTTGCCGTCATTTGTTTTATATTTCTTAGCCTTTTTTAGCGGGTATTAAACCGATTCAAAAAATTACCATAACATGTTCGTGGTGTAACTCATTTGTAACAGCCTTTTTTTATGCTGGGTTCAAAGCTAATTGGCTTTGTTTTGGGGCCGTGTTGATAGGAGCATAATGGGCGTTGTGCGCGGTGTTAGTTCACGGATGTGGTCATTCCTAAACAAATGGCTGAAGAAATAATCGAACACATAGGAGAAAATGCAAGCTTTGTCGAATTAAAAGATTGCGGACATTCGCCGCCGATCGATGATATAGATCAGCTGCTTTGTGTGATGTCGGAATTTTTGAATAATAACGGGGGTGCAATAGATGAGGCTTAAAGGGAAAACAGCCATTATAACCGGAGCCGCCAACGGTATTGGCCTTGCAGCTGCAGAAAGATTTGCCAGTGAAGGAGCTTCGGTAGCTATGGCGGATTATAATGCTGACCTTGGAAAACCAAGAGCACAGGTGCTAAAAGATAAAGGATTTAACGTAGAATTTTTCCAGGTAAATGTGGCAGATAGGCAAAGTATTGACCAAATGGTTGAAGCCGTAAAAGAGACATTTGGAAAAATTGATATTTTAGTAAATAATGCAGGAATTACAAGAGATGGGATGCTATCGAAACTATCTGCTGAAGATTTTCAGGCAGTTTTGGATGTCAACCTTTCTGGTGTATTTCACTGCACTCAAGCAGTCCTTCCGGAAATGGTGGAGCAGGGAGGCGGAAAAATTATCAATACTTCATCTGTTTCCGGAGTCTATGGAAATATTGGACAAACAAACTACGCAGCAGCAAAAGCTGGGGTAGTCGGCATGACTAAGACATGGGCAAAGGAATTGGGGAGAAAAGGAATCAATGTGAATGCAGTTGCTCCTGGATTTATTGCAACCGGTATGACAGCAAAGGTTCCAGAAAAGGTTATCGGGCAAATGAAAGGAATGGTCCCGCTTGGGAGGCTTGGAAATCCTGAAGACATTGCCAGCGCATATTTGTTCCTTGCTTCCGATGAATCAGATTATGTTAATGGAACTGTCCTTCATGTAGATGGCGGAATAATGATGTAACACCCGGTTTCGAGAGGATGCTCGGAACTGTGGCTGAGGATAACAAACGAGGTGAAAAAGGATGAGAAGTGTAGTAATAACATCAGCTGTCAGGACACCAGTCGGAACATTTGGCGGAGCCTTTAAGGATCTTCTTCCGACTGATTTAATTGTTCCGGCTTTAAAAGAAGCAGCGGAGAGAAGCGGATTGCAAAGCAATGAGGTGGATGAGGTCATTTTAGGCCATTGCATTCAGCGCACGGATGAGCCAAATACGGCAAGAACAGCTGCTTTGCTTGCAGGCTTTGATGATACGACAACCGGGTTCACTGTACAAAGACAATGTGCTTCAGGTATGCAGGCGATTATTTCTGCTGCGCTGCAAATTCAGTCGGGCATGTCAGATATCGTCATTGCAGGCGGAGTTGAAGCAATGAGCTCCAGCCCTTATACATTAAAGCAGCATCGCTGGGGAGCCCGCATGCAGCATGGGCAAGTAACAGATACAGTGTGGGAAATTTTGGAGGATCCGATCCATCATATTATGATGGGGGAGACTGCTGAAAACCTGGCAGAAATCCATGGCATCACAAGAGAAGAACAGGATGAAATTGCTTTGCTGAGCCATGAAAGAGCTTTGCATGCAATTGAAAACGGTTATTTTGACTCGCAAATCATTCCAATTAAAGTGAAAAACCGGAAAGGGGAAGTCATTGTTACAAAGGATGAAAACCCTCGCAGTGATTTAACTGCCGATAAACTAAGCGGTTTGAAGCCTGTATTCAGAAAGGGTGGATCCGTTACGGCAGGGAATGCATCCAGCCTAAATGATGGCGGAGCAGCGCTTGTTCTGATGCCTGAAGAGCTGGCGCTGGAAAAAGGCTTAGTGCCACTAGCTAAAATCGTTGGCTTCTCAGTAGCAGGAGTAGATCCAAAAGTCATGGGAAGAGGCCCGGTTCCGGCTGTGAAAAAAGGACTTGCCCACGTAGAATGGTCACTTGAGGATGCAGACTTGATTGAAGTTAATGAAGCTTTTGCTGCACAATACCTCGCAGTTGAAAAAGAACTTGGTTTGAATCGCGACAAAGTCAATGTAAACGGCAGCGGAATCAGCCTGGGTCATCCAATCGGCTGTACTGGTGCCCGCCTTGTCGTTAGCCTTGTCCACGAATTGAAAAGAAGAGGCGGACAAAAAGGGATTGCATCCTTGTGTGTCGGCGGCGGCATGGGTGCTACAGTTTTTGTGGAAACATACGAATAAAGGGTTCCTTCGGGGACTCTTTTCTTTGCGGGCGCTCAAATTTAGTGGCAGGAATTCTCAGAAGGCGGTTCCAATCCGCCCCTGAACTGGAGAAGTTTGGAGAGAAGAGGACCGAAAGAGTTCCAATTGTGGTCGATTATAAGCATTCTTCATCATATTCAGGGGAAAAAGCAGCTGAATCATGCTTGCAGATAGGCAAACCAGCATTTCTTGGGAAAATAAAACGGGATATCCGCGAAATTCGATATTTGGTTCGTAAGAGCCTTTAGCCGGTGAAAAAAGAAACAAAATTTTAAAATAGGAGTGAAATCATGAAAAGCCCTGTAAAAAATCAGGTTGGCGCCATTTTTATCCATGTGAAAGATATGAACAGAGCAATCGATTTCTATTCACAATTGCTCGGACATCCGAAAAAGGAAACTGCTCATGAAGGCATGATTTATGATTTGCCGGTATCAGGCGGATCTGGCATTATTCTCGATGCCAATAAAGGGGTCGTTGCCAAGCAGGATGCAAAGCCGCTTTTCTTTTTCGATACGAATGATATTTACCAATCTTATGACTACGTCAAATCTTTAAATGCAGAAATTTTTAGCGAGATTGAGGAGCATGGGGATATTTCCTTTTTTAATTTCCGGGATAGTGAAGGCAATCTGCTGATGATTTGTGAAGATAAAAGAAAAATCCAATGATAACCGCACCGAAAAAATCCCGCCATACCTTTAGTTTGGCGGGGCTTTTCAGCGTATATTGGTTCATCTTGTATGAAGTAGAGATTGTTGTAGGCGGGAAATTGGCTGGCTGCAGAATAGAGCGGGGCTGAAACCAGATTCTTTAGGGTCGTTTGTCCAAGGATGGTTCCCGCATAACAGAAGCCTTGTCTAATATATTTTAAAAAAACCAATTAATACAGGAAAGAAGGATTCCATCATTTAATGCAGAAATTATTGTTCCGGGGGTGATGGAATGCTCAGCGGAAATATATTATCCGGAAAAGATATAGCATTGGGAGCTTTTAATGAGGAAGATATAAAAAAGATCATCCAGTGGTATACAGATGAAAAAATAATGCGCAACCTGGATGCGCTGCCGGTAAAACCTAAGCAGGAAACAGAAATAAAAAAATGGCTGGACGAATCTTCACAAGATACTTTCAGGTTTGCTATTCGGTTAAAAAATACAAATGAACTTATCGGCTATGCAGAGTTAAACGGTATTCTATGGCCGCACCGAACCGGCTGGATCACCATCGCTATTGCAGCTGAATCTAAATGGGGGAAAGGTTATGGAAAAGAAGCCATGCAATGCCTTATTCGTTATGCTTTCATGGAATTGAATCTCCATAGGCTGCAGCTTACTGTATTTTCATATAATAATAGAGCCGTGTCCCTGTATGAAAGCCTTGGATTCCAAAGGGAAGGCAGATTCAGAGATTTTCTTGAACGTGATGGAAGCAGGCATGATATGTTTTTATACGGGCTGCTTCGGCCAGAATGGAAAGAATAAAAGTAGCGCGCGGTCTCGTCCCGCGCTTTTCTTATTTATTCTGACTGTGGACTAAGATTAATTTCTTTTGATAGGAAATAACCAAGTACCATATTCAAAAGGAAAAAGGCTAGCAGCAGCTGCAGCACATACTCATATTGAAGGACCATCACAACAGGCGAAGCAAGGCTGGCTCCAGTTAAAAGGATAAATGAATAGAGCGAAAGTGCCTTTGCCCGATCAGACCCTGCAATCATGCCAATGAGTGTAATAACTGTTGGTACAAGCAGGGAGATGGAGGCTACAAATAGTATGGAAAAGGCCATTAAAGCGGGTGTACTGCTAAATACAGCCATATTAATAATGCTGCATATGCCCAGTAACAAACCCAGCTTCATGGTTGCGTAAATGCCAATTCGGTCGATTAATTTGCCTGTGAAAAGAGACAGGACTGCCCCGATTAATCCAACCGCTCTTAATATAAATAAATCTTCTCTGGTCCCCTGGAAAAATCTTCCTATCGAATCGTATAAAGCTACAAAAGAAAACAGTAAAGTAAACGTAATGGCGTAACATTTTAACAGGCTGCTGTTTTTTATAAGATTTTTCATAGTCTGAATAACGGAAACTCTTGAATTGGCTGGTGGTGGAGTTGAGGGCAATATTTTGTACGACATAAGAAAGAGTACAAAATAACAAATGGCAAAGAAATAAAAAGCATAACTCCACTGAAAATAAAAAGTGATTGTAGAGCTGATGAGTTGTCCCAGTATACCGGCAATGAGAAATCCTGTATTGATAAATACGAGCAGCAGGGTACGTTTCTTTGGCGGAAAAAGGTCAAAGGAATAGGCAAAAGCAACAGGTGCGAAACTGCCAAGTGTCAACCCCTGAATCGACCTGGAAATATAAAGCGCCTCAACATTTGTTGAAAGCCCCACAGCAAAAGTGGACAATGATGAGGCGAGCAAACCGATAGTGATTATTTTTCGCCTGCCGAAAGTATCAGAAGCAGGGCCAAAGTATAGCAATCCGGCTGCATAAAAAAAGGCAAAAAGACTGCCTCCTCCGACAATATAATTTTCATTCACGTTAAATGTATCAGCTATATCCCCGTAAATAGGAATAAGCGTATAAATATTGCTGGCAACAAAAATGCCTGTTACTGTCAAAATAATGGAGGTTGCCAGCAGAATTGGTTTTGAGACCATTCATATCACCTGCCACCATAACCTATGCAGGATTGCCTGTATATGAAAGTTGTTCATTTCCACATTTTTGAAAGACCCCAATTGAAAAATTGAACAGCTAATATGATAAAATAATTTAAGAGAATATAGACATAAACGTAATGACTGCTAGGCTTTTCGGCAGATGGCTTTGGAAGCCTCACATAATCTGTTAAGTAAGCACCTAAATTTCGATAACTGTATAGCTCCAGCGCCTGACTACTCGAGGTGTCGGGCGCTTCTGCTTTTCTTTTAAGGAGGAAAAACATGACCGTACGTTTATTGATAGGCCGTTCCGGAAGCGGCAAAACGGAGTACTGCCTGAATGAAATCCGCGATGAACTGCGGTTCAGCCCGGATGGCGACCCAATTATCTATTTAGTACCGGAACAGATGACGTTTCTATCAGAATATAAACTAATTACAACACCAGGTTTAAATGGAATGGTTCGAAGCCAGGTGTATTCTTTTACGCGCCTTGCCTGGAGAATTCTTCAGGAAACTGGAGGCATGAGCAGATACCATCTTAATAGTGTTGGCATCAGCATGCTGATCCGCAAAATCATAGAAGATAAAAAAGATGAGCTGAAGCTTTTCCAGCGGGCTGCTGATAAGAATGGATTTATCCAGCAAATTGAACAGATGATGACAGAATTTAAACGTTATTGTGTCAATCCTGATGAGCTGACAGAGCGGCAGAATCAGCTTTCAGCTGGCGGGGAATCGAATAAAGCGCTGCAGGATAAGCTTCATGACCTTGAATTAATTTATAAAAATTTTGAAGAATCCCTTTCCGGTAAATATACAGATTCTGAAGATTATTTCCGTTTGCTTTCGGAAAAAGCCTCGCGATCACAGTATCTAAAAAATGCAGAAGTTTATATAGATGGCTTTTATAGCTTTACACCGCAAGAATATATGATCGTTGAGCAGCTAATGAAGCTGTGCAAAAAGGTAACCATTACACTCACACTTGATCGTCCATTTAAGCAAAGCGCTCCTGATGAACTTCATTTATTCAGGATGTCAGGTGAAAACTATCAAACGATCTTTGAAATGGCTTCTCGGAATGGGCTGGATGTGGAAGAGATCAAGCTTACTGAGCAAAAAAGATGGAATACGCCTTCCCTGAGGCATCTTGAAGCCAATTTTGACAGCAGGCCGGCTGCTGCTTTTTCAGGAGAGTCTGCCATTCATATTGGACAGGCTGTAAATAGAAGAGCCGAAATTGAAGGAATCGCAAGAAAAATAAACCAGCTTATTCGCATTGAAGGATACCGTTACAGAGATATTGCGGTTTTGGCTAGAAACGGACAGGATTATCATGACATGATTGAAACCGTGTTTCACGACTACGATATTCCTTATTTCATTGACCAAAAAAGGACGATGCTGAATCACCCTCTAGTGGAATTAATTCGCTCGACCTTGGAGATCCTCAATGGGAACTGGCGTTATGAACCGATCTTTAGAGCGGTTAAGACTGAGCTCATCTTTCCGTCAAAGTTAGATCCATCCCGTCTGCGCGAGCAGATGGACAGGCTTGAAAATTATGTCCTTGCCTATGGCATCCAAGGGGATAAGTGGACGAGGAAGAGAAGATGGATTTACAGAAGAATTAGGGGACTGGAGTTTGAAGCAGTTGCCCAGACAGATGCAGAAAAGAAAATCGAAGATGAATTAAACGATCTTCGGGAAATGATTACCGGCCCGATTTTAAGGCTAACCCGCCGCCTTAAAAAAGCTGATAATGGCCGTAAATATTGTGAAGCTATGTTTTTATATCTTGAAGAACTTGAAGTCCCATTAAAACTGGAACAATGGAAAACGGCTGAAGAGGAAAAAGGGAACCTTGTTAAGTCAAGGGAACATGGACAGGCTTGGAATGCCATAATGGAGCTTCTGGATCAATATGTAGAAATGCTGGGTCAAGAAGATGTCACTCTAAAGCGGTTTGCTTCTATTCTTGATGCCGGAATGGAGTCACTGCGCTTTACACTTGTTCCGCCTGCTATCGATCAGGTAATGGCAGCAGACTTGGAGAGATCCCGATTAACTGACATTAAAGCGGCTTTTGTCATTGGTCTTAACGAAGGAGTACTCCCTGTCAAATTTTCGGAGGATGGTGTGCTGGCGGATGAAGACAGGGAAAAGCTGCATGCAAATGGCATGAAACTTGCTCCAGGAAGCCGAACTCGCCTTCTGGATGAGGAATTTTTAGCTTATAAAGCCTTTGTCACCCCGTCAGAAAGATTATTTATCAGCTACCCGCTGGCAAATGAAGAAGGCAAAGCGCTCATGCCGTCTCCTTTTATTAAAAGAATGGCAGATTTATTCCCTGAATCCAGGCAGCATGCCTTTATGGCCGACCCGGCAGAATTGCCGGAAGCTGAACAGCTTGAATATGCGGATAACCTTAATACAGCACTTTCTTATCTGACATCACAGCTGCAGCTGAAGAAGCGAAACTATCCGATTTATGATTTGTGGTGGGATGTTTATAATATTTATTTAAAAAATGAGCAATGGAGAAGGCCGGCATTAAAGGTTCTTTCCAGCCTGAATTATGAAAATAATACACAGAAGCTAGATGAGAACATTAGCAAAGAGCTGTATGGTGACCATATACAGGCAAGTGTATCCAGAATGGAATTATTCCACAGCTGCCCGTTTTCCCATTTTGCCCAGCACGGCCTAAGGCTCCGGGAAAGGCAGGTATACCGCCTGGAGGCGCCGGATATTGGAGATTTATTCCATGCTGCATTAAAATATATTGCTGAAACGGTAATGACTCAAAAGCTATCATGGACGGATATGACCAGAGAACAGTGTGAAATTCTCGCAAAAGAAGCAGTCGAAATGCTTGCCCCTAAATTGCAAAATGAGATTCTCTTAAGCTCAAACAGGCATCACTATATTAAGAGAAAGCTTGAACAAATCATCAGCAGAGCATCATTCGTAATCAGCGAGCATGCCAAATCAAGCGGATTCTCTCCAGTAGGGCTTGAACTCGGATTTGGCCCGAAAGGAGAATTGCCTTCGCTCGTTTTCCCGCTTAAAAATGGGTCGAAAATGGAGCTTGTCGGCAGAATTGACAGGGTAGATAAAGCACAGGATGCACATGGAACATTTTTACGGGTTATTGACTATAAGTCGAGTTCCAAAGATTTGAATGTCAGCGAAGTCTACTATGGCATCGCCCTGCAAATGCTTACCTATCTGGATATTATTATTGCCCATTCCAATGCCTTGATCGGTACGGAAGCAGATCCAGCGGGAGTTCTATACTTCCATGTCCATAACCCAATTGTAAGCACATCAAAAATGCTGACATTGGAGGATATAGAGCAAGAACTCTATAAAAAGTTCAAGATGAATGGACTGATGCTGGGGGATGAAAATGTCATCCGGTTAATGGACCAGACGCTGGAAACAGGAGATTCATCGATTATTTCCGCCGGCTTCAAAAAGGACGGGACCATTTCAAAGCGGTCCAAGGTCGCCAATAAGCAGGAGTTTGACTATTTACGGCGTTATGTGAGGAAGATGTATACAAATACCGGCAACCGCATAACAGAAGGAACTGTCGATATTGCCCCTTATAAAATGAAGGAAAAAACGCCTTGTACTTTTTGTGCCTATAAATCAGTTTGTCAATTTGATGAATCGCTTGAAACAAATGATTACAGGCTGTTTGTTCCCAAGCCTAAAGAGGACGTTATAGAAACCATCAAGAAGGAGGTGGAGGAAGATGAAAATGACCATTCCGCCTAAGCCGGAAGACGCAACTTGGACAGATGATCAATGGAAAGCGATTATGGCAAAAGGCCAGGATATCCTGGTTGCAGCAGCAGCAGGATCCGGAAAAACAGCTGTTCTTGTTGAAAGGATCATCAATAAAATTATCGCAGCAGAAGATCCCATCAATGTCGATGAATTGCTGGTTGTAACCTTTACGAATGCATCGGCAGCCGAGATGAGGCACCGGATCGGCGAGGCTCTTGAAAAAGCCATCAATGCGGATCCAACGTCTGTCCACCTCAGAAAACAGGTGAGTTTATTAAATAAAGCTTCCATCTCCACCTTGCACTCATTTTGTTTGGAGATTATCCGGAAATATTATTATATGACTGAAATTGACCCGGGCTTTCGGATCGCTGATGAAACGGAAGCCCAGCTGTTAAGGGATGAAGTTCTCGAGGATCTTTTCGAAGAGGAGTACGGCAAGGAGGGAAATGAGGCTTTCTTCGCTCTTGTAGATACTTTTACGAATGACAGAAGTGATACAGCCCTGCAGGATATTATCCGGGACTTATACGATTTCGCCCGTTCTAATCCTTCTCCAAATCAATATCTCGACTCAATTGTTGAGATGTATAATGTGGATGGAACTGCTAGTCTTGAACAGCTGCCGTTTGTCCGTTCCCTATTGAATGATGTTGATCTGCAGCTGAAGGGAGCCAAGCAGCTGCTTGAGTATTGCCTTGAACTGACCAGGCTGCCGGGCGGACCGGTTCCAAGGGCTGAAAACTTTATCGCAGATTTGCATGTTGTTAATACTCTTATTGAAGCAAAGGAAGATTCATGGTCGACTCTTTATGAAGCCATGCAATCATGGTCATTCGGGAGAGCAAAGACGTGTAAAGGCGATGGCTATGATCCGGTTCTGGTAGAAAAAGCTAAAAAGCTGAGGGATCAAGCAAAGAAAATTATATCTGATCTTCAGGACGAGTTATTTGGACGCCGACCGGAAAGCTTCATTAGGGATATGGTAGAAATGAAGCCCCATATTGAAACGCTTGTTTCTTTAGTTAAGGATTTTTCCGTCCGATTTGGCCAGGTGAAAACGGAAAAGGGCCTTGTTGATTTTGCTGACCTAGAGCATTATTGCCTAGAAATTCTTTCTTTACAAGGTGAAAATAGCCGTCTGCTGCCATCAGTGGCTGCTCTTGCATGCAGAAACCAGTTTAAAGAAGTTCTGGTCGATGAGTATCAAGATACCAACATGGTGCAGGAAGCCATTTTGCAATTAGTAACGGCTGATTCAGAAGAAAACGGAAACCTATTTATGGTAGGGGATGTGAAGCAGTCGATCTATCGTTTCCGCCTGGCAGAACCCAATTTATTTTTGGGCAAGTATACCCGTTTTGACCAAAGCGGAGCAGGAGCAGGGCTCAGGATCGATTTGGCACGGAATTTCAGAAGCCGTAAGGAAGTACTTCATGGCACCAACTATATTTTTAAACAAATAATGGGTGTTGCTGTTGGTGAAATTGAATATGATGAAGCTGCTGAACTGGTAAAAGGAGCTCCTTATTCAGAGAATCAGGGGCATCCAGTAGAACTGGCTATTATCGATTTGGAAGGGAACGAGCAGGATGAAACGCAGCCCGAAGATCTGCAAGATGATTTCGACAGCACGGAGCTGGCGCAATCACAGCTAGAAGCAAGGTATATGGCTGCTAAAATTAAAGAAATTATTGGGGAGCGCAAAGAAGTTTACAATCCGAAAACCCAATCCGGGCGTCCTGCCATGTACCGGGATATCGTGGTCTTGCTTCGATCCATGACATGGGCACCACAAATTATGGAAGAATTCAAGCAGCAAGGTATTCCTGTGTATGCCAATCTTTCAAGCGGTTATTTTGAAGCCACGGAAGTCGCGATTATGATGTCCCTTCTTAAAGTCATCGATAATCCTTACCAGGACATTCCGCTTGCTTCTGTTCTAAGATCTCCAATTTTGGGGTTAACAGAGGAAGAACTAGCTCAAATCCGGATTCATAATAAAAGAGGCTCTTTTTACGAAGCAATGACTTCCTTCTGCCGGATTAAACCAAACCTTGCAACAGGTGAATTGTATGAAAAAGTCCGCCCGTTCTTTGAGCAGCTTAAGGAATGGCGTGTTATGGCACGCCAGGGTTCACTTTCCGAACTAATCTGGCATCTCTACAGAAAGACCCGTTTCTATGATTTCGTTGGCGGCATGCCGGGCGGAAAACAGCGGCAGGCGAATCTTCGCGCTTTATATGACAGGGCCAGACAGTATGAGGCAACTTCCTTCAGGGGATTGTTTCGCTTCCTGAGATTCATTGAGCGGATGCGGGATAGAGGCGATGACCTTGGTGCTGCCCGTGCCTTAGGTGAACAGGAAGACGTTGTGCGACTAATGACCATCCATAGCAGCAAAGGACTGGAATTTCCATTTGTATTCATAGCCGGGCTTGCCCGAAATTTTAATACGATGGATTTGAAAAAGCCATACATGCTGGACAAGGAATTTGGTTTTGCTGCTAAGTATGTGAATGCTGAAAAAAGAATTTCTTATCCATCACTTCCGCAAATAGCTTTTAAACGGAAAAAGAAGATGGAAATGCTTGCGGAGGAAATGCGCGTTTTATATGTTGCCTTAACCCGGGCTAAAGAAAAGCTATACCTGGTTTCCTCTGTAAAAAGTGCTGAAAAGAAACTGAGCCAGTGGCTGCAGACAGCTGAACATAAAGATTGGCTATTAAATGAGTTCGACCGTGCCTCTGCTAACAGCTATTTGGACTGGATCGGTCCATCCCTAGTCAGACATAAAAATTGTGAAACATTGCGAGGAGAAGCGACAGCAGTAAGCCCTCTAGTCTCATCTGATATTCTTGAACATCCTTCATGCTGGGACATTAAGATTATGAAAAGCGGGGACGCAGCCATGTTGTCTTCAGAAAAAGAAGAGAGTGAAGAAGATTTACTTCAATTGGTTTATGAAGGCAAGCAGGTTCCTGCAGAATCGGATTATAAGGAAAAAATACAGGAACAACTCTCATGGCAATATACCTACAAGCAGGCTGCCCAGCATCGCTCGAAACAATCGGTTTCTGAAGTAAAGCGGCAGCGGGAAATATTCTCAGATGAAGATAGCGGCACTGAATTAATCCGTAAAATAAATAAACCGCTGTTAAGCCGGCCTCGTTTTATGCAGGAAAAATCACTTTCGCCAGCAGAACGGGGAACGGCCATGCATGCAGTGATGCAGCATATCGATTTCTGCCAGCCGGCAACAGAAGAATCTGTTTCTGCTAAGATGGATGAGATGGTTCATAACGAGTTGTTGACGGCAGATCAGCGGGAAAGCATCGATTCGCAGCTGATTGTGCAGTTTTTTGAAAGTGAACTTGGACAAAGAATGGTTCAGGCAGCATCAATCAGAAGAGAGATCCCATTCAGTTTATCGTTCCCTGCCCGCGAAATCTATCCAAACTGGCAAGGCGAAGACGAGCCAATTTTAATCCAGGGAATTGTGGACTGTATATTTGAAGATGAACAGGGCTTAGTGCTCCTTGACTATAAAACGGACGGTATTACCGGAAGATTTAAAGGCGGCTTTGCCGAAGCAAAACCAGTACTTGAAAATAGATATAAAGTGCAAATGGACATGTACACAAGAGCACTTGAACTAATTTTAAAAAGGGAAGTCAATGAAAGATACTTATTTTTCTTTGACGGTGCCCATTCTATTAAGTTATAGAAATAGGAAAAACCGGCGGACTATGACACCTGCCGGTTTTTTTGTATAAGGCTGTTTTCGCAAAGTNNAGAGGGAGCGGGAGACCCCGCAGGCGTGAAGCGCCGAGGAGGCTCCCGTTCCTCCCCGCGGGTTCGCTGCGTGACTGGAGCGGAAATCAACGGGCAAGCTTTATAGTCCAAAAACAACAATCTATACGAAAAGAGCCTTGTATAAAGGTGAGGTCACCCCGCACGCACTCATCAGGCATCTCTTTATCCCACAAAAAGTAGGGTATTCTAAAATAAAAAAGGAGGGTTTCCCCATGGGGAAGAAGAGGAAGGAAATCGGAACATGTGAATTGTGTTTACGGGAGGATGTGGAGATAACTGTACATCATTTAACACCTAAAGAAATGGGCGGAACGTTCCTGCCAACCGCAAATTTATGTATCCCCTGCCATAAGCAGATCCATGCTTTATATACAAATGTTGAGCTCGCAGCAAGGCTGAACAAAATCGAGTTATTGTGGCAGGACGATAAAATAGGAAAGTATCTGAAGTGGATCAAAAAACAGCCGTCTTCTAAATTAACGAAATCCAGAAAGTCGAATGAAAGAAAGTTAAAAGGACGATAGCACGCCGGCTATCGTCCAAATCCCTTTCCATGTATTCAAATATATTAGTTATTCCCGACGGTTGGCTGGTCAATCAGGTTGGTATCCAGCACATTGCTGGCATTAAGGCCATTATTAGTTATGATAAATCCGCCGGTGTTCAACGCTCCCTGTCCGGAGGTTGATTTGGAATTGCTTTTTGGGGAAATAAACAGTGAGTCACCAAACTGTACAACTCCTCCTCCGACATTTATGATTTGTACCGGTCCAATTATAGCTGGCATAAAAAACATCCTTTTTAAAATTTTATATAATGTGTGTCTTATGCCCCTCCAGAATAATTGTTGCTTTTTGGATAAAGCTGGCGGAGGTGTTTGACACGAGTCTCCATAGAGATATGTTTACTGCTGCCAATATGGATAATGGAAGATGAAGAAACACCGATGACATCGATGTTTTTCACTTTTATAACTGGGTTTAGCTGTGTTGTCTGGATTGATATTTCTTCTTCAATTGGCAGGAGGGGGATAGGTTCGCTGAATATCGGATAAACAGAATAATTCCCTTCCCGGGCGTTAAAAAACTCTGCTTCCCGCTGTACGGCAATAGCCCTGGAGAAACCCTGGATATAGGAGGAATCTCCAATCTCAAAGATAGAAGAAAATGCAATGGTATCAATGTTAATTTTATCGACCGCTGATGTTCGCTGAAGCATTTTGTTTACTCCGGTGTCAGCGGAACAAAAGGTCCCACGATAAGTGATTCTGCTGGGGTATCAAAAGTAGCGGCAAGCTGGATCGTCTCCGTATCTCCTACCATAAGAACTGAGGAGCTGGATACACCCAGCACCCTGATGGTTCCTACACATACATCTCTGTTATATACTTGGTAATTCATTCTTTTTTCATTCCTTTCATGTTCTCAGGCAAATGGGAGATAAAAGCATGGACCCCGTTTTGAATTTCCTTTTTAAGGCTTTCAATGACTTCAGCATTTTCATTAGAGTCCTGTTGTCCTCTGTTTGAATACTGCTGCTGTTTGATATAAAAATCAATTCTGTTCGGCAGCTGCTTTTTGATGTCCTCTTTGATAAACGCAATATAAGAATCGTCCACAGATACATTTAACTTTTGCTGCACATTTGAAACTACTTCCGGCAGCTCGCTTTCTAAATATTGATAGATGGCATCTTCAATTTCCATCGTTCTTTTCATGTGGTTTTTTGGCGAAACAGGTGCTTTGATGTTTTTGTTATCAACGGCAAAATCTTCAATGTTTTGCAGCTCGGAAGGATTAAGTCCAATGTTTAAAGTTCCTTCAAGAGACTCCACCTTTAGCTGGTCAAATTTATATTCAATTCGGTCAACCTGCATAGGGGGACGGCTTTTAAGAGCCTCAGTTTCTCCCTGAAGCTTTTTGACCGTTGCTTCCAGGCTGCGGATTCTTCTTTCCTGAGCCTCTACGAAAGCGTGCAACTGCTGAAGATAGGTAGAAAATTGCTGGTTCATGCGCACCACCTCGCTTTTAATTTATTAATCCCTATGGTTGGGTTGTGCCCCCCAAGGGAACCGCAGGCGTAGTTAATAAAGAGTCTGATTGAACCGATGGAACGGAAACCTCTGCTTCGGGAGCCGGTTCTGTAAACCCTCCTGTGTTATACAAATAGGAAGATGGCTTGATTATGCCTGCACTACCAATCTGCATAACGGAAGAGTTTGTGATTCCGCCAATTTTTATAAAATTGATATGAATCGATTGCTGTATATAAAAATTCATGCTATCACCCATTTTCAAGCATTAAAATAGTTGCCTTGGTCAACGCCATCTGAATCATACGTATTCGTTGAGCTCCGATTATTATAAACATTCAGCCCGTCACCTGTGTTAAAAGAACCAGCGCCAGAAAAGGTTTTGGCATTCGATACAGGCATGATTTTATATACATCCCCGATATTAAAAACTGCGCTGCTTCCGATGGATATAACCTGTGCGACTCCGACAATAGCTGGCATATATAACACCCTTTTAAATTATTTCTTGTATATCGTATGTGCCTAAAAGCTGATTGTGATTAATTAGCCCAAATATCCGGAGCATCATCTTAAATCGGAGCCCTAAGCAAGATCTTAATTGATAGCATAAAATGTTATATAACAGACAAATTTCCTGTGAAACTGTCTCATTTTATGTGATAATATACTAATAAATACAGAATTAACAAAATATTCAGTGAGGTGTCTTGAGATGAATGTTCCTTTGATATTAACTCAGTTTTTAGATCGCGCTGTTTCTCTTTATGGTTCCAAAAAAGCGATATTTGCCGATGACAGAGCTTTTACATACGAAGAATTGGACACCAGGGTCAACAGGCTTTCCCATGGTTTGAAAGCGCTTGAAGTTCAAAAAGGGGATAGGATAGCTTATCTTGCACCCAATTCAGTTGAAATGCTTGAAGGATTTTACGGAGTTTTTCAGCTGGGGGCGATTATGGTTCCTTTAAATATTCGTTTAAAGCCAGATGATTATCTGTTTATATTAAACCATAGTGAATCAAAAATCCTGTTTGTCGACCAGGAGCTTTATCACCTTATTCTTCCTGTAAAAGATCAGTTGAAGACAGTGGAAAAAATAATCGTGCATTATAAGGATGAAGCGACAGATGAAACGGATTATGATGTATGGCTGGAAAGCCAAAGCACTGAGCCATTTGACAGGGAAATCCTTGATGAAAATGATGTATGCAGCCTTTTATATACGAGCGGCACAACGGGCAATCCGAAGGGCGTCATGCTCACACACCGCAATAATTACTTGCATGCTTTGACAACTATGCATCATCTGCGAGTCCAGGATCAGGACGTACTGCTTCATGTATTGCCGATGTTCCATGTAAATGGATGGGGCTCTCCGTTTTATTACACGGCAAATGGCGCTTCCCAGGTATGCATGAGAAAAGCCACTCCTGAGAAGATTTTTGCAGCCTTGCAAAAGCATAAGGTATCTGTAATGCATATGGCACCAACTGTACTGAATTCCCTCATGCAATATTATGAACAGCACGTTCCCAATGTAGAACAGGATGTGAGGGTGGTGATTGCAGGGTCTGCACCGCCGCCAGCTTTCGTGACAAGAGTAGAGAAAGAGCTTGGCTGGGAGTTTATTCAGGTCTACGGTATGACCGAATCATCTCCATTAAGCACCGTATCGACTGTCCGTTCCCATCTGAAAGAATTGCCGCTTAATCAGCAATATCGGTTGAAAGCAAAGGCAGGCCACCAGATGATAGGCTGTGAAGTAAAGGTATTAAATGAGCAAGGAGAAGAGGTTGCTCAAGATGGCAAAGAAATTGGTGAGGTTGTAGTCCGAAGTAATGGAGTAATGAAGGGCTACTGGAAAAATGAAGAGGCTACAATGGGAGCTATACGTAATGGCTGGCTTCATACAGGAGATATGGCTAATGTCGATGAATATGGCAATATTGACATTGTTGACCGTAAGAAAGATATCATCATCAGCGGTGGGGAAAATATTTCTTCTATTGAAATTGAAGGCGCCCTATACGAGCATCCAGCCATCCTTGAAGCTGCTGTAATTGCTGTACCTCATGAAAAATGGGGGGAAACACCGCATGCTTTTGTTGTGTTGCGAAGCGGCCGAACATTGACAGAGCGAGAGGTCATTGCATTTACCAGGGAAAAACTTGCCCATTTTAAAGCCGTAACCGGGGTTACATTTGTGGAGGAGCTGCCGAAAACCGCTTCAGGAAAAATTCAAAAAATACATCTCCGCAACGATTATTGGGAATCCCGAGGAAAAACAGGGAGGTTTGTTAATTAACCGAAAGGGGCCTGCAGCCAATGCTGCGGTCTCTTTTTTTACTGGACAATTCCACTGGAGCTCTCTATCATTAAGATTATATTTCGGTTTCCAAAAAAAGGAGGCGTTCTATGCACAAGCCAGTTAGCCCCGTCCTGGAGAAGGACCGGATCGTTTCATTGGATATTATAAGAGGCTTTGCTATCCTAGGAATTTTTTTAGTGAATATGCTGTCATTCCATTCCCCATTTTTATATCTTGATCCATTTGAATGGTGGAGCAGCCCTGCTGATAAAAGTACATATGTTTTTATTGATATCTTCGTACAGGCAAGTTTTTATCCATTATTCTCTATGTTATTCGGGTATGGTTTGGTCCTATTAAGAGAAAGGGCCATTGCCAAAGGACTGCCTTTCGGAGGGATCGCAGCAAGAAGAATGTCATTGCTGCTGCTAATAGGCATTTTTCATGCTTTTCTTATTTGGCATGGAGATATCCTCATTAACTATGCAATCTTTGGCTTTATCTTCTTGCTTTTTATAAAATTGAGCGGAAAGAATATGCTCTTGACCGGAATTCTGCTCTACGTTATTCCTAACCTATTATTCGCTCTTTTATTTTTCATGACTGTTATGTTTGTCCCTGCCGAGGAGCTGTCTATCTATGACCCTGCAGCAGCGGAAGCATCTTTGCAAGTATACCAAAATGGGAGCATCGAAGAAATTACGGCTCAGAGGATGGAGGACTGGTTATTAGTTAATAACCTAGCTTCATTGCCAATCATGCTTGCTTCCATTTTCCCGCTTTTTTTAATAGGGGCAGGTGCGGCCAAGTTAAAGTGGCTTGAAGAACCCGAGAAGGTTGGCGGATTTTTAAGGAAGCTGATGATTGGAACCCTGGCTGGTGGCGTGTTCTGTAAATTGCTCCCATATTTGACTGAAGGCAACCTGGCGGTGGATTTTCTGCAGGACATCTTTGGCGGGCCGCTGTTAGCGATTGGATATGGTGTCGCAATTGCCTTGGCCATTAAAAACGGCACAGTACTAAAAGTGATGTTGCCGCTGTCTTATGTCGGCAAATTATCACTCTCTAATTATCTTTTGCAATCCATTATTTCAACTTTGATTTTTTATAGCTATGGATTGGGCTTTTATGGTGAGATTTCCGCATTAAGCGGGACACTATTAGTCATTTTTATCTTCGCCCTTCAAGTAATGGCCAGCCGCTATTGGGTTTCTCGTTATTACTATGGGCCGGCTGAATGGCTTTGGAGGAGCTTTACTTATTTAAAACTGCCAAAATGGAGGCGCCAGGCATGATGAGAAGAATTCTAATAAGCGGGGCTGGGGGAGCTGGCAAATCTGCAGAAACGAACGAAATTTCTTAAAGACTTATAGATTGGGAGGTCACCTATAGGGGGCTCTTTTTTATAATAAACGCAAATAGTCTCGTAAATCTGAAAATTTATATTATACTTATAATGTGAAAATAAAAATGAGGTGATGAGATGAAGTTTGTTACAGCAAAAGATAGCAGCGGCAGTTTTGTCGGACTTATTGATGAGTCAAGCACAAAGGTATTGCCTCTTGGCACTGCTATAGAAAAAATGGAGGGGAAAAGTGACTTACCCGCCTCTTTAAAAGAATGCATTGCATTGGGAGATGCATTTATTGAAAAAGTTCATCAATTAACTGATTGGGTAAGCAGCAGTTCTGAAAGGGAGGAATTATATATACCGCTTGATTCTGTTACTTTGCAAGCGCCGATTCCGCGCCCGGATAAAAATATCTTTTGTGTGGGGAAAAACTATGCGGAGCATGCCATTGAAATGGGAAGCGAAGCGGATATACCTGAGCATATTATGGTATTTACAAAAGCGCCTACAACCGTCATTGGCCCGGATGAAACAGTGCTCAACCATCAAGATGTGACTTCTCAGCTTGATTATGAGGGAGAGCTTGCAGTTATCATCGGAAAAACAGGACGTGCCATTCCAAGAGAAGAAGCATTGGATTACATATTTGGCTACACAATCATTAATGATGTATCAGGAAGAGACCTCCAATCCCGTCATAAGCAATTCTTTATCGGAAAAAGCTTGGATACAACCTGTCCAATGGGACCATGGGTTGTCCATTCATCCGCAGTGGAAAATCCTAACAAGCTGGATATTCAAACAACGGTAAACGGGGAAGTGAGGCAAAGCTCGAATACGGAAAACTTTATATTCCCAATCGAAGAAATAATTACTGTGTTATCTAAAGGGATGACCCTGGAGCCGGGAGACATTATTGCTACCGGCACGCCTGCCGGAGTCGGCAAAGGATTTAAGCCCCCACGTTTTCTGCAGCCGGGAGATACAGTGGAAATTACGGTTGAAAAAATCGGTTCTTTAACAAATTCAATAGAAAAATAATGTCCTGGCCTATGCAATTGCTGCATAGGCTTTGTTTTTTTTGTAAAAAGTCCGTTTAAGCAAGGGGAAATGGGCTTTATCAACGAAAAATAGTTCTTATCAACGAATTTTCCTCATTTATCAACGAAAATTTAAATATATCAATCAAAAATGGCAGAATATCAACGAATCGCTATTTTCGTTGGTACACCCAACAAACATAGGCAAATGTCTATGACCAATCTCACAATCCGCCATAAAAGTTTCACAAAACTTGTTTGTATTGTGCTCTTCCCGCACCATTATTTTAGGATTTTCGATTTCAATATGATATGATTGTATCGAATTTTACAATAGGAGGCACTGGAATGATACATGCCCACATTACGACGTGGTTTTTAGCACTAGTTCTATTTATCGTTGCCCTTGTCATGCATAAAAGCGGCAAACACAAAGGTTTAAAAGTAGTACACATGATTTTAAGGCTGTTTTATTTGCTGATCATTGGGACTGGCGTATGGATTCTAAGCACCCTTAACAACATTGATATGCTATATGTTTTAAAGTCATTGGTGGGTTTATGGGTTATCGCTATGTTTGAAATGATCATTATTCGTACTGTAAAAGAAAAGAAAACGTCTATTTTATGGATCCAGTTCATAATTGCGTTAATTCTGGTTCTCTATTTAGGTTTTGTGCAATTGCCTTTAACATTTATGACGTAATTTTGAAAAAAGCTGCTGAAAGGCAGCTTTTTCTAATTTTGTCATGTCATGTATGTCCTAAATATGGTATTTTAAAAAAGATAAGAACTATAATTTGACAGTTGTCCCAGTCGAAGGGCCTGCTGCTTAACGTTTGAAGCCAGCGGGCTTCTCTCTTTCTTTTTAGGAATGACATTACTATGATGGTGGGTTTTTATGGCTAAAACAATAACATGTCTATATGAGAATACTAACCAGCTGAATAGTTTCATAGATGAAAACGAATTGGATGAATATCCGAATCTGCTTGTACAGGTTTTTACAGGGATAATAAAGGAAGAGTTTATTGAGAATCTGCAAAATGAACTGGCCAACCGGCTTCCTTTTGCTGCAATTGCCGGCTGTTCCACTTCTGGTGAAATTTACGAAGGCCGCATTACTGAAAATCAAACAGTCATCACTTTTACGGCTTTTGAAAAAACAGAGTTAAAATCGTTTCTTCTGCAGCAAAAGGATTATAAAGATAGTTATGAGATGGGGAAAGCTCTGGCACATGAGCTTGCTATTTTCAATACAAAAGCTTTAATTCTATTTCCGGCAGGCTTTAATGTTGATTCTTCTTTGTTAGTTGAGGGGATATATGAAACAAATACTGAAATGGTAATTGCTGGCGGAATCGCAGGGGATAATGGATTATTTCGGGAAGGGTTTGCTTTTACACAAGAAGGGCTTACCCAAAATGGGCTTGTTGCGATAGCCCTGCAGAGCGGCCATCTTTCAGCACATTCGTTTGCAAACTACCGATGGCAGGAAATCGGAAAAAGTTTTACGGTTACAAAGGCTTCAGGTTCTACTATCTATTCGATCGACCATAAGCCACCTTTGCAAATATTAAAGCATTATCTAGGAGAAGCTTTCATAAAAGATTTGCCTAAATCAGGCACAGAATTCCCATTCCTCTTAACGTATCGCGGGGAGAAAGTGTCAGTTTTTATCATTAAAATGCTTGAAAATGGGGCAGTCAAGGTTAACCGGATGGTTAAAGAAGGAGATAATCTTATCTTCGCATATGCCAATCTGGAAGAAATTATTGAACGGTCTTTGCAGGAGTTAAAGAGACTGGGGAAAGAACCTGCAGAAACAATCTTTATCTATAATTGTATGGCCCGCAAACAGTTTGCAAGAGATTTCACCGAAAAGGAACTGGCCATGTTCCAGGGGATTGCTCCTGCAAATGGGTTTTTTTCTTATGGAGAAATCGCTTCACGAAAAGGCGATTATCCAATAATTGTTGGACATTCCCTTACCTATCTTTCTTTATCAGAAAATGTGGCCAAGTCAAAGAAAACTGCCGCCGATACATACATTTATGAGAAGCCGGCACAATTTAACACGATATCTTCTCTAACACATTTAATGCATGCCTCCCAGGATGACATAGAGGTTCTAAACAGCAGCCTGAAGATCTCGGAACAATATTATAAATCATTATTTGATAATAATGCTGATTTTGTTTATTCAACAGACATGAAAGGAAATTTCACAAGTGTTAATCCGGCATTTGAAAAAACCTTTGGATACAGAAGTGGTGAAATACTGGGAAAATCAGCTCTTGGTTATGTGAGAAATGAAGATATTCCGCGGGTGAGAATGCATTTTTACCGGGCGATAAGAGGAAAAGAGCAATATTACAATGTGTATATAGATTCAAAGTCAGGAGAGACAAGCCTCTTTCAGCTGAAAAATATCCCAATCACAGTGAATGGGGAATGTGTAGGCATTTACGGAATTGGCAGAAATATTACTGAGCAGAAAAAGATAGAAGATAAAATTACAGAGCTCGCTTACTTCGACCAGGACACCGGGCTGCCAAATAGAATGAAATTTACAGAGCAGCTGGATGTTCTTTTGAAGAGAGCGAAAAAGAAAAGGAAAATGCTCGCAGTTCTTTCGATTGATATTGACCGTTTTAAGATCATTAATGATAGCCTTGGCCATTTTGCAGGTGACATGGTTTTAAAGGAAATTTCGGAAAGAATCGAAAAGGTGTTGCCTTCAGGTTCCTATTTGGGCCGGTTCAGCGGTGATAAATTTACACTGATATTATCAAGAGATATTAAAATAGATAGAGTCATGAAAACGTCTAAAAAGATATTAGATGAAATATCGAAGCCGTTATTCCAAGCAAATCAGGAATTTATTGTCACAGCGAGCATAGGTGTCAGCTTATATCCCGGTGATGGGCTGGACGAGCATACTTTGCTTAAGAATGCTGATGTGGCAACCAATCGTTCCAAGCAGCAGGGCGGCAACAGGATAACCTTTTTCTCAATGGAAATGAATGAGCAGGCCATGGTCAGGCTTGAGCTTGAAAGCTATTTAAGAAAGGCTTTACAAAAAGAAGAATTTTATTTATGCTACCAGCCTTTAATCGATCTTGAATCAGGAAATCTTTACGGAAGCGAAGCCCTGATTCGCTGGAATCACCCCAAACTGGGTCTTGTTTCGCCTGGGGAATTCATACCGCTGGCTGAGGAAACAGGCCTCATAGAGGAAATTGGCAGCTGGGTTTTGCGGACAGCATGCAAGCAAAATAAAAGGTGGCAATCGCTTGGCTATCACTCACTTTCAATATCAGTCAATGTGTCCGCATACCAGTTTCAGCAGCCAGGCTTCCTGAACGAGGTAAAGAAAGCATTGGGGCTATCAGGTTTGGAACCGCAGTATTTAACATTAGAATTAACTGAGAGCACCATGCTCAGAAATGTAGAATACAGTATTCAGGTCATGCAAGCACTGCAGGCAATTGGCGTTAAGGTTTCAATAGATGATTTTGGCACAGGCTATTCTTCCTTGAGTTATCTTAAAGATCTTCCCATCAATACATTGAAGATTGATCGATCTTTTATAAACAATCTGCGACTAAACACATCCGATATTGCCATTGTGAAAGCAATCATTACGATGGGACATGGGCTCGCTGTTAAAGTGGTGGCAGAAGGAGTGGAAACAAAGGAGCAGATAGAGTTATTAAAAGAATTGAAGTGCCATTATGCGCAGGGGTTTTATATTCATAAACCGCTTATGACAGCCGAATTTGAAGAAGGATTATCCAAAAAGATACAGACGTACAGCTAAGCAGGATAACATCAATTGCCGCTTGATGAGATCGTGATTAAAAAAGCATCAGTCTGCCGACTATTGGCAGACTGATGCTTTTTTATGAAGAAATTTTTTCAATCACCATTCTTTTGCCGCTGTTTAATGTGAATTCAAAGCGGTCACTCATTTTTTCATAATAGCAAAAATGGTGCTGTACATTGCAGATGTGGTCCTGATTATCAAAAACGATAAAATTCACTCCGCTTTTGCGATCTTTATCATTAAAGAAAGCTAATTGATTATAGCAATATATGCAGTCATACACTGAAAACTGCATAGAATTTAAGGTTGTTACAAATTGGTAAAATGCATCATCATTTATTTCCTCCAGTAGTCTCTCCAATGAAAAAACAAGATGCTTGCGTATTCGGACAGAATCCTGATCCTTTAAGTGGAAAACTTCATCGGCCAAAGCAATCTTGCCATCCTCGAACAAGATTCCTTTTTTCCAGCGCTTGAAGCGAAATACTTCTAATTCCTGGTGGAGGAATTCATCTAACAATGATGCTTCATCTGTTTCGTGATCGAAAAAAACCCATTGATCATTGATAAGCTCTACAGTGCCTTCTGTAAACGCACGGGATTGATATTCAATAAGCTTAGTTCGCTGCTGTCTATTCATAAAAAACCTCCATTAACTTCCTCAACTTCTTTTTAGACAGTTTAGGCGATTTTTATAACTGCTAAAAGTGGACAATTAACTTTTTTCTAGGCCGTGCATACAATAACATCATGCAAAATGTGCCCAAATGATTCCGCTTAGAAAGGATGATGTAAAAATGTGTGGAATTACAGGCTGGGTCGATTTCCAAAAGGACCTGAGAAAAGAAACCGCTAAGATTGGAAAAATGACGGATACTTTGGCTAAGCGCGGTCCGGATGACACGAATGTCTGGACAGATATTCATGCGGGCTTCGGCCATAAAAGGTTAATCGTTGTAGACCCTGCTGGCGGAAAACAGCCAATGACAAGGGAAAAACAAAATAGCCGCTATACCATTTGTTATAATGGCGAGCTATATAATACAGAAGATATTCGTAAAGAACTCCTTATAAAAGGATATTCGTTCAACGGCCATTCTGACACAGAGGTTTTACTGACTTCTTATATGGAATGGGGCGAAGACTGCCTGAAATATCTCAATGGCATTTTTGCTTTCGCTGTATGGGATGAAAGGAAGGAACAATTGTTCATTGGCAGAGACCGGCTTGGGGTAAAACCATTATTTTATAAAGAAACAAAAAAGGGGATCATTTTTGGATCAGAACTAAAAGCCATTTTGGCCCATCCGGATGTAAAGGCTGAGCTTGATAGGGAAGGGCTGGCGGAAGTTTTCGGATTAGGACCGTCAAGATCCCCTGGTTCAGGAGTATTCAGAGGTATAGATGAATTAAGGCCTGCACATGCTTTATCTTTTTCAAAAAATGGGCTGAAGGTTTGGCGTTATTGGAATGTTAAAAGCAGCCAGCATGAGGATAACCTTGAAGAAACTGCAGAAAAAGTTCGCCACTTATTTACGGATGCAGTAACGAGGCAGCTCGTATCGGATGTACCGCTTTGCACGTTCCTTTCAGGTGGTGTCGATTCAAGTGCGATCACTGCCATTGCTGCCAAAACCTATGAGAATGAAGGAAAAGGGCAGCTGCACACCTATTCCATAGATTACGAGGGAAATGATGTTTTCTTCAAGGCGAATGAGTTTCAGCCCAACTCGGATGGTGCGTTTATCCATAAGATGTCCCAAGCCTTTAATACCAAACATAACAGCTGTATCATTTCCCAGCAGCAGCTGGCAGAGGACCTAATGGAATCAGTGCATGTCAGAGACCTTCCCGGTATGGCAGACGTTGATTCTTCCCTTCTATGGTTTTGCCGGGAGATAAAGAAGGACTTTGTGGTAAGCTTATCCGGCGAGTGCGCTGACGAAATATTTGGAGGTTATCCGTGGTTCCACAGACAGGAGGATCTTCAGCGTAAGGGGTTTCCATGGATGAGGTCGCTGGAAGCTAGGCATGGCCTATTAAAGGAGAAGTGGCAGAGCAAATTAAAAATTCAAGATTACGCCATGGAAAAATATATTCAGGCAATCTCGGAAACTCCAAAACTCGACGGAGAAAGTGAAGAGGATGCAAGCCGTAGAGAGCTTTTCTATATTAATATGATTTACTTTATGACAACATTATTGGATCGGAAGGACAGAATGAGTATGGGTGCAAGCCTTGAAGTAAGGGTCCCATTTGCTGACCACCGCCTTGTAGAGTATGTATGGAATATACCATGGGAGATGAAAATGCACGGCAACCGTGAAAAGGGTATTCTGCGTAAAGCACTTGAAGGCATATTGCCTAATGAAGTTTTATATAGAAAAAAGAGCCCTTATCCAAAAACGCATAATCCGGAATATACCAACGCAGTTCAAAAAATGCTCAATGGGTATCTGGAAGACCGATCATCCGCACTTTATGAGTTTTTTGACCACGGCCAGCTGAAGAAAATAATTGAATCGGGCGGAGAAGCATTCCAGGAGCCATGGTTTGGCCAGCTCATGACTGGTCCCCAGCTGCTTGCGCATCTTGCACAAATTCATGTCTGGTTTAAAGATTATAATATTAATATTGTTGAATGAGGAAAAGCGGCAGTTTAAATTGCCGCTTTTTCTCATTGACTTATTGGCTTAGACTGCTTTGGATGCCACAAACGATTTGCTAATCCATACTTTAGACTTCCAGCGCGATAGCATGAGCAATCCCCTGAGCCATTCATCAGCAATAAAAGCAATCCAGATGCCTGCAAGCCCCATGCCAAAATGGATTCCCAGAAGATAGGATAGTGTCACACTTACTCCCCACATGGAAATAATACCCATATAAACCGGAAATTTCACGTCACCTGCAGCACGCAATGAGTTAATGACGACCAAATTGAATGATCTGCCAGGTTCAAGGATGATGGTTAATAGAATCAGCACACTGCCAACTTTAATTATATCGGTATTTGACGTGAAAATTCCCATCAGTTCTTCAGAGAAAGCGGCAAAAAGCACAGCTGTAGCAAATGAAATCATAATGGCCAGGCGCAGGCTTTTTAGGCACCTTTGATAGGCTGCATCATAATCCTTGGCACCAACCATATGCCCGATCAAAATTTGAGTCCCCTGGCTTATGGCGACACTAAAAAGAAAAATGAACATCATAATGTTCTGTGCGTACACTTTAGCTGTCAGTGCTTCTGTACCTAAGCCAGCAATAAAAATGGTGATGACCATTTGCGACCCGTTATAGGATAAATGTTCTCCAGCGGAGGGAATCCCAATTTTTAAAAGGTTTTTTATATGTTCTTTTGGAAAACGGAATAGCAGTCCAAAAGGGAGTGTATTTTCCGTGCGCTTAAGCAAAACAGCTACAGCTGCTGTAAATCCAATCAATCGGCTGACAACCGTAGATATGGCAACCCCTTCAACACCCAATACTGGGAAACCGAAAGGCCCAAAGATAAAAAAGTAGTTTCCGATTACATTTAAAATGTTCATGCCAATAGTGATGTACATAACATCTCTTGTAAATCCGTAGCTTCTGATAATCGCGCCGATTGTCATGATCAGAGCTTGGATAAAGGATAGGCCGCCAACAATGATCAGGTAGGAATTCGCTTCATTTAAAAGTTCCTCCGGCAGGTCCATCATTCGCAGCAATGGCTTGCTTAAAATAAATAAAAGGATACTTAAGAGAATTCCGAAAACAAGGTTGGCACCCAAAGATACAACTGATATTTCAGCTGCTATTTTATTATTTTTTGCTCCAAGGTTTTGGGCAATCAAAATTGATGTACCTGTAGCTACGAAGCCGAACATGACAATAACAAGGGAAAGGATCTGGTTGGAAACACCGACAGCTGCGACAGATTCATCCGAATATTGCGATAGCATAAGAGTGTCTGCATTCCCCATTAGCATATGGAGCAAAATTTCTATAAATATGGGCCATGTTAAAGCAAATAATGTAAGTTTTTTGTGGTTCCTAGTCATCTCTATTCTCCCAGTGTGTAAAGTTGATATATTTTTCATGCCTTGATAAGGGAATGCAGACATTCTAAAACGAAAAAAGAAAAGTCTTAAGGGTTTGCACTTAAGAACTTTTCTTAACAGATTCTGATATATTTCTAAAGTGGAAATCAACAGCGTGTTTAAAGAACCATTAATTTAAAGAAGGGAATGACAAAATATCAAATCCAAAGCCGTCCAGCTTTACTTTTAAGCTGGACGCTTCTGCAGCAAACTCTTCGCCTGAAAGTAAGTTTGTGATTTTAACGCCCTTCATGTTATATGGCAGTGTAAATTCAGCTTTTTCAGCAGAAGAATTAGCCAGTACAACGATTGTTTTTGAGTCATTGTATTTTTGATAGGCAACAAGATCACGATCTGTATGGATAAACTCAAATTGTCCTTCATTGGCCAGCAATTTTTCTTCGCGGCGCAGTTTGATCAGCTGTTGAATATGGGAGAAAAGTTCACGGTCCTGGTTATTTTCATCCCACTCCATGCATTTTCTGCACCCTGGATCCATTTCGCCGCTTAACCCTATCTCATCACCATAATAAAGGCAAGGCGAACCCACAAAGGTAAATAAAATCGTATATATAAGCTTAACCTTGTCTTTATCTCCTTCACATTCTGTCAGAATTCTTGGTGTATCATGGCTTCCGACAAGATTGAATGCAGTTTCATAAACATTAGCCGGATAGCGGTGAATTTCAGCTGTCAAATTATTGGCGAATTCATTGCCATTTATGGTTTTCTTTGCGATCAGGTTCAGCAGATTGGCTGTAAATGGGTAATTCATGACTGCATCAAATTGATCACCGCGCAGCCAAGGCATGGAGTTGTGCCAGATTTCACCTAATATATAAAGATCAGGTTTAATTCCTTTTACGGCTTGCCTGAATTCACGCCAAAACTGGTGGTCAACTTCGTTTGCTACATCAAGCCTCCATCCGTCAATATTAAACTCCTCAATCCAGTATTTAGCCACTTTCAGCAAGTATTCTTTTACATCCGGATTTTTTGTATTCAGCTTCGGCATTTGTGCCACAAATGCGAAGGTTTCATAATTAGGGTATTCTCCACCCTTTAAAGGAAAGCTATGCGGATGAAACCAATCCTTGTACTTTGATTTCTCCCCGTTCTCAAGCACATCCTGAAAAGGCGGGAAGTAGTATCCGCTATGATTGAAAACGGCATCAAGCATAACGCGAATGTTTCTTTTATGGCACTCTTCTACAAGTCGTTTGAGAGTATCCTTTGTCCCGAACTGGGGATCAATTTCGAGATAATCGATTGTATCATATTTATGGTTGGAAAAGGCTTTAAAAACAGGAGTAAAATAAATACCTGTAATGCCAAGTTCCTGTAGATAATCCAAATGTTCTATTATACCCTCAAAGTCGCCGCCAAAAAAATTAGTGGGGGAAGGCGGGGCACTGCCCCAAGGGAGAGCTGCTTCTGGATCATTTTCAGGATTTCCGTTTGCAAATCTTTCTGGGAAAATTTGATACCAAACAGTATCCTTCACCCATGAAGGGGCTCTGAAGACCTCTTCAGCATGTAGATAGGGAAAGTTGAAATAATAACCGGAATCTGCTGGAGGTATAGCGTAAAAGCCCTTTTCAGTTAAAATCAATTCTTCTTCTCCTGACTTTAACTTAAAGCCGTATCTTGATCTTCTATAAGGCGGTTCAATAAAGACATGCCAATAATCATGAATCCCATCTGTACCTGACTTTAACATATCTGTTTCTTCAAACTGCCATTTTCCATCAGACCAGTAATATTGGTCACCGTGTATTAAAGTTACTTCTGCAACGTCATCTTTTTTGGTTTGTATTCTAATATGTAGGGTTTTTTCATTATATGGATAGACATAGTGATCAGAAGGATAGTGGATGATAGCTGCTTTTTCCATTCTTATTCCCCTTTCAAAAAGTGCAATCGCTTGCATTATAACATATGGATGAAATGAAAATATAGAAAAGAAAAGATAAGATATACCTTTTTTCTTTTTATAAATTGGACTCATAAATTTTTAAAAAAGGAGTTGTAAAAGCCCAAAAACCTTGTATAATAAAAATATAAATTGTGCAATCGTTTTCATAGAATGAATTTAATAGAATTCATTAAAAATAGAATGGGTGAAAGCGCTAAAATTTTTCGATATAAATAAAAGCGTTTACACTTTTGTGCAAACGGTTGTACACTTTTAAAAAGCATCCATATTTTTAGGAGGGTCAAGAATGAAAAGAGCATTATCATTATTTATGATGATCGTTTTGGTATTCGGAGTTTTAGCTGCTTGCGGTCCAAAAGACGAAGAAGAGACTGGCAGCAATGACAGCAAAACTGAAGGAGAACAAGCAAAACCTGAAAAGCTAATTGTTTGGGAAGATACTGACAAAGGTACAGCTTTAAAAGACGCTGCCCAAAAATTTGAAGCAGAGCATGGAATTAAGATTGAATTCAAAGAATTAAATATTACAAAAATGCAAGAAAACCTAGCACTTGATGGAAATACTGAAAACGCTCCAGACGTAGTAACAATGTCTCATGATGGCGTTGGACCTGCAATGGTTAAAGGTTATATTAAAGAATTAGAAGTTGATTCTAAAATTTTAGGACAGTTTACAGATTCTTCTGTTGACGCACTTAAATATGAAGGTAAGCTATATGGTCTACCAAAGGCAACTGAAACACCTGTTTTTATCTACAATAAAGATTTGCTTCCTGAAGTTCCAGCAACAATGGAAGATCTTTATACTAAATCTAAAGAGGTAACAAAGGATGGAAATTATGGTTTCTTAGCTATCTGGGATGATTTCTATCATGCACATGGTATTTTCTCTGGCTTTGGTGGATATGTATTCGGTGAAAAAGACAGCAAGCCTGATGTAACAGACATTGGTTTAAACAACGACTCAGCTGTTGAAGCTGCAGAATATATTAACAAATGGTATGCAGAAGGCCTTTTCCCTAAAGGAATCATTGGTGAGAAATCAAATGATAATATGAATGGCCTGTTCAAAGAAGGAAAAGCTATTGCAGTACAGAATGGTCCTTGGGCTTTCAAAGACTACAGTGATGCAGGAGTTAATTACGGTGTTGCTGCAATGCCAAAACTTCCTAATGGTGAACCTGTTAAAACATTCATGGGTGTTAAAGGCTGGTTTGTAACAAACTTCAGTAAAAATCCTGATTGGTCACAAAAGTTTGTTGAATATATTACAAATGAAGAAAATGCTAAGAAGCGTTTTGAATTAACTGGAGAAATTCCTCCTTTGAAATCATTAATGGAAGATCCTGAATTCGTTCAGAATAACGAAGGAGCAGCTGCTGTAATGGAACAATCCCAATACGCTGTACCTATGCCAAGTGTTCCAGAGATGGCAGAAGTTTGGGATCCAATGAAAAAAGCAGTTGAAACGATCGTAACTGGAAAATCAGAAGCAAAACCTGCTTTAGATAATGCCGTTAAAACAATCGAACAGCAAATCGAAGCTAACCATAGCGGAAATTAATTCATTAATTCCTTTCTTTAACAAAGGCTGTTTAATAAAGGTGGAGGCTCCTGGAGCAAAAGACAACATCCTAGGTTAAAAGAGCCTTAAGAAAAAACAAAAGAAGCGGTACTCCCAGTCAGTGGGGTACTGCTTCCATTTTATTAAAAACATTAATTTTCAAATTTAAAGATACTAAAAAAAAATACACCCCTTTAAGGGATATGGCAGAAAGGGGAATCCTTTCAATGGAAGATGTATATAAGTCTAACCACAGAAAAATAGCTGCGTGGCTTTCCATAATTCCTGGCCTTGGCCAGATCTATAACAAACAGTTTTTTAAAGGTATTGCTTTTTTAGTATTAACTTTTTCTTTTATCATTGCTTTTAAAGATTTCTTGAACATCGGATTATGGGGTCTGGTTACCCTCGGGGAAAAGCTGCCTCGTGATAATTCTATATTTTTGCTTGTATATGGAATCATATCAGTCATTCTGATTCTTTTTGCAGTAGGTTTTGTCCTTTTAAGCCTGCGTGATGCATATAAAAATGGAAAAAAACGAGACTTAAATCAACCTTTAAGCTCGATAAAAGAACAATATCATACATTAATAGATGAGGGATTTCCTTATCTTATGATTACTCCGGGATTTTTCCTGCTGGTATTCGTCGTTATTTTACCAATTGTTTTTGTTTTGCTGCTTTCATTTACAAACTATAATCTCTATCATCAATGGCCGGCGAAGCTAATGGATTGGGTAGCTTTGGACAATTTTACGAGGCTTGTAACGCTTGATATTTGGAGGGAAACATTTGTAAGTGTTTTTGCCTGGACAGTGATCTGGACATTTGGAGCAACCACATTTCAAATTGCGCTTGGCATTTTCCTCGCAGTTTTAGTTAATCAAAAAGACCTTAAAGGAAAGGCCATTATCAGAACCATCTTAATTCTTCCTTGGGCGGTACCAGCTTTCGTTTCCATCTTGATTTTCTCAGGATTATTTAATGAAACATTTGGCGCCATTAACAATGTAGTTCTTGATGCATTTGGAATAGGTCCTATACCATGGATGACCGAAGCATTTTGGACAAGAGCCGCTTTGATTATGATTCAGACCTGGCTGGGGTTTCCGTTTATTTTCGCAATGGTTACTGGAGTACTTCAAGCTATACCGGATGAATTGTACGAAGCTGCGACAGTTGATGGGGCGACAGCGTGGCAGAAGTTTAAAAACATTACTTTTCCGCTGATTATGTTCTCTATTGCACCAATTCTTATCACACAATATACCTTTAATTTTAATAACTTTAATATTATTTACCTGTTTAATATGGGTGGTCCTGCTATTTCCGGACAAAATGCAGGAGGGACAGACATCTTAATTTCCTGGATTTATAATTTAACAGTAACAAAATCTGAGTATGGTATGGCTGCCGCTATTACGATGATATTGTCAGCTATTGTTATTTCTGTTGCGTTATGGCAATTCAGAAGAACGAAGGCTTTCCAAGAGGAGGATATGATGTAAATGAGCACAAAAAGGCAAAAATTCATTAGACTATCGCTAACCTATTTAGTGATCTTATTTATGACTGTGATCATTGTCTATCCAATTCTGTGGGCAATCGGGGCTTCATTAACACCTGGTACCAGTTTAACTAATTCCTCACTTATCCCGAAAAGTGCAACATTTGATCATTATCGTACTATTTTTGATCCTGAGCAGAGCAACTATTTAATTTGGTACTGGAATACTTTAAAAGTTTCTTTTTTAACAATGTTTTTCTCAGTGATTGTTATTAGTCTAATGGCTTATTCATTTTCAAGATACCGATTTGTGGGAAGAAAAAACGGTTTAACTACTTTCTTGATTTTACAGATGATTCCAAACTTTGCTGCGTTAATAGCCATATTTGTCTTGGCACAGGTTACTGGCTTATTAGATACTCACTTAGGTTTGATCTTAATTTATGTTGGCGGTGCCATTCCAATGAATACCTGGCTGATGAAAGGTTACTTGGATAGCATCCCTAAAGAGCTTGATGAAAGCGCAAGGATGGATGGAGCTGGTCATTTTCGCATCTTTTGGCAAATTATTATGCCGCTGGCAAAACCTATTATTGCTGTAATTGCCTTGTTTACCTTTATTGCGCCTTTTACAGATTTCATACTTGCAAAAGTAATGTTGCGTTCAACTGAAAATTACACATTGGCTGTTGGTCTATATGAACTGGTTTCTAGACAATATGGGGCTGAGTTTACGACGTTTGCAGCCGGTTCAGTGTTAATTGCCATACCAATCTCAATTCTTTTCTTATCTTTCCAGAAATACTTTGTATCTGGTTTGACGGCAGGGGGAACAAAAGGCTAATCTTAAAGGGCTGAAACTTTATAGGCCAATTGAGAATAACTCATAGCCTCAAAAATTGAAGGAGGAGCGGCGATGAAAAAAGGAGTATTATTCTTCATCTTAATCCCGTTTCTTCTTTTTTATGCCCTGCCGGCAGGAGCAATTGAAAAAGAAGAGCGCAAATGGCAAGATGAATCAATTTATTTTTTAATGGTGGACCGTTTTCATAATGGCGATTCTGAGAATGATTACGAAGTAGATGTTAAAGATCCTAAAGCTTATCATGGCGGTGATTTTAAAGGAATTACCGATAAACTGGATTATATAAAAGACATGGGTTTTACGGCCATTTGGCTTACTCCAGTTTTTGATAATGAAGATAAAGGATATCACGGCTATTGGATTAAGGATTTTTACAAAACAGAAGAACATTTCGGCACGATTGATGAATTTAAAGAACTTGTTCAAGAGGCCCATAAAAGAGACATGAAAGTTATTCTTGATTTTGTTGTCAACCATGTTGGCTACAATCATGAATGGCTAAACGATCCTCGGAGGGCAGAATGGTTTCATGAAAAACAAGACATACAAAACTGGGAAAACCAAGAAGAGCTTGAAAATGGCTGGATTTATGGATTGCCTGATTTAAATCAAGAAAACCCAGAGGTTGAGAATTACCTTATTGAATCCGCCAAATGGTGGATTGAAGAAACTGATATTGATGGTTATCGATTAGATACTGTTAAGCATGTACCCAAAGACTTTTGGGCTGAATTCTCAAAGGAAGTAAAGAGTGTTAAAAAGGATTTTTATTTGCTGGGTGAAGTATGGTCTGATAATCCGGAATATATCGCTCAGTACGAAGGTACAGGTATTGATGGGTTTGTTGATTATCCTTTGAACGAGTTTTTGCGCCAGGCATTTGCGAAACCAGATCAACCTATGAATTGGCTTTTCACTTCGTGGGAAAGGAATAAATCCATCTATGAAAATCCTTATTTAATGGGAACATTTATGGATAACCATGATACTGTTCGTTTTACCAGGGATACAATCACCCAAAACCAGCATCCGGGTCCAAGGTGGAAGCTGGCATTAACGTATTTATACACGAGTCCCGGTATTCCAATTATGTACTACGGCAGTGAAATTGCGCTTGATGGCGGCAATGATCCTGATAACAGAAGACAAATGGATTTCCGGACAGATAAAGAGCTTATCGATTATATTACCAAGCTTGGAGAAGTTCGCCAGCAGCTTCCCTCTCTGACAAGGGGAACAATGGAATTACTGAAAGAAGATAATGGACTTGCTGTATATAAACGCCAATATGAAGATGAAACTTCCATTATCGCCATCAATAATACAACGGAATCCCGAAAGGCTGTAATTGGATCAGACGTATTGAAAGGTGACAAAGAACTTCAAGGCATGCTTACAGGCGACCTGGTCCGGAGTAAAGATGACAAATTTACATTGATTCTTGACCGTGAAGAGGCCGAAGTATATGTGCTTAATGAGAAGACCGGTCTTAACATTCCATATATTGCATCTATAATCGCTGTATATACGGCTTTTATGGTGTTTATATATCTATTATGGAAGCGGTCCAAAAAGAAGAAAACTGAATAATTTTAGAGAATTTCTTTCCATAGAATAAACGGTAAAGAAGTAACTAATTGCGTTCTTTGTTTAAAGGAAGGAGCCCTTTTTATGCTTGAAGATACAAGTTTTGCGATTCATCCAGACAAAGAGAATAAAATTTCGAATACAGAATTTCAGGATATCGGAGACTTTATTTCCTATAAAAGAGAAGAAAAAGGTGTAACGATTCTAACAGAATCCGGAGAATTTAAAGTTCTGTTTTACAGAGAAGATATTGTTAGATTTTTCATTAATTTTTTTGGGGATCCCCAATTAGGAAAAAGCCCGGCAATCATCTCCAGCCCGATTGATGCGGAGTTTTTCTTAGATGAACAGCATGATGTGTTAAGGATATCAACTGCTGCATTGAATATTGCTATTAATAAGTTTCCAATAAGAATCAAAGTATCAGACTCAAAGGGTCGCTTGCTTGTAAATGAAAGTGAAAAAGGAATGGGCTATAAAAGAAGGACAAAAGAAGTTATTTGTTTTAAAGAAATGGACGAACGGGACCATTTTTATGGTTTTGGTGAAAAAACCGGCTTTTTAAATAAACGGGGCGAAAAACTTTTCATGTGGAATAGTGATGTATATGCACCTCATAATCCTGAGACTGATCCGCTATACCAGTCTGTTCCGTATTTTATGACGCTTAGGGACGGCCATGCCCATGGGCTATTTTTTAACAACACGTTTAAAAGCACGTTTGATCTCCGAACAGAACAGACTGCCTATTCCTTTTCTGCGGAAGGCGGGCAAATGGATTATTTCATCATGGCCGGTCCTGCTCCAAAGGAGGTTCTTGAACAATACACCTATCTAACTGGAAGAATGCCAATTCCTCCAAAGTGGGCAATTGGATACCATCAATCAAGGTATAGCTATGAATCAGAAAAAGAAGTCAGGGAACTGGCAAATACTTTTCTGGAAAAAGCGATTCCTCTTGATGTTATCTATTTGGATATCCATTATATGGATGAATACAGAGTTTTTACATTTGATAAAAATCGCTTTCCAAATCCGCAAAAATTGGTCCAGGACTTAAAAGATAAAGGCATCAGGATTGTGCCTATTGTCGATCCTGGTGTAAAAGAAGATCCTGAATATTACGTGTATCAAGAGGGAATAATAGAAGACCACTTTTGCAAGTATCTTGAAGGAAATATTTACTTTGGTGATGTGTGGCCTGGCAATAGTGCATTCCCGGACTTTACTGATTCAAAAGTGCGCAAATGGTGGGGAATAAAGCACAAGTTCTATAGTGATTTAGGTATTGAGGGCATTTGGAATGATATGAACGAACCTGCTGTTTTCAATGACACTAAAACGATGGATAACAAAGTTATGCATCGAAATGACGGTGATCCAAAGACTCACCGCGAGCTCCATAACCTCTATGGCCTTTATATGGGTGAAGCAACCTACACAGGTATGAAGGAGCAATTAAACGGCAAGCGTCCATTCTTATTGACTAGGGCTGGATATTCAGGTGTCCAAAGGTATGCAGCAGTATGGACAGGTGATAATAGGTCATTTTGGGAACATTTGCAAATGTCGCTTCCTATGGTCATGAATTTGGGATTATCAGGTATTCCTTTTTCAGGTCCGGATGTTGGCGGTTTTGCACATGATTCCAATGGCGAGCTTCTTGCGCGCTGGACTCAGGTGGGAGCGTTAACACCTTATTTCCGAAATCATAGTGCACTTGGGTTTTTACGTCAGGAGCCCTGGTCCTTTGGAGAAAAATATGAAAAAATTATTAAGAAATATATTGAGCTAAGATATAAATGGCTGCCCCATCTATATAATCTTTTTGCTGAGGCAAGCCAAAAAGGCCTGCCGATCATGAGACCGCTGATGATGGAGTTTCCATCGGATAAGAATACTTATAATATATCAGACCAGTTCATGATTGGAGACAATGTTATTTGTGCACCAATTTTACAGCCTTCTCAAACTCATAGGTCCATTTATTTGCCGAAAGGACGTTGGGTTGACTATTGGACAGACGAAATACTGGAAGGAGATAAGTATCATTTAATTGAAGCAGATCTAGATACACTCCCACTATTTATTAAAACAGGAACATTTATTGTCCATGGAGAAGTCAAGCAATCAACTAACATTCAAGATAAGAAATTAGTTCTTCATTATTACTTAGAGGCTGGCAAGCATTCAGATTTCAGCCTATATGACGATGATGGCAGTTCCTTTAAATATGAAAAAGGGGAATTTCTCCTTAAAACATTCCATGCTGTTTGCAGCAGTAAGCAAATAAGTTTGAAGGTTAATACATCGGGCAAATACAAGCCTGATTGGAGCCAAATAGAACTAATGATTTATGGAGCCCAAGAAGATCTATCCCTCATTGTAAATGGGGAAGAGAAAACTGCACAAAAAAGGAACGGAGAAATAAAATCTTTTGTTTTATAATAGTAAATAACAATTAAGCGGCTTCATGGAGAGGGTGATATAATTGGCAGTCACAATTAAAGATGTTGCAAAGATGGCTAAGGTAGCGCCTTCGACTGTTTCCAGAGTCATTGCAAACAATCCCCGCATTAGTGAGAAAACGAAGCAAAAAGTCAGAGAGGCAATGGAACAATTGGGCTATCATCCTAATTTTATTGCCCGCAGTCTTGCAAGCCAGTCAACGCGTGCAATTGGCCTCATTATGCCAAGTTCAACAGATGTAGTTTTTCAAAACCCATTTTTTCCAACTGTTCTAAGAGGTCTGAGCGAGGGTGCACATGAGAGGCATTATGCTCTCCATATGACAACTGGAAAAACGGATGATGAAATATATGATGGGGTAATCCAAATGGTACAGGGCGGACGAGTGGATGGAGTGATTCTCCTTTACTCAAAAGTGGAAGATAAAGTCCTTTCCTTCCTAAAGGAGAGAGATTTTCCTTTTGTCGTTATTGGGAAGCCCTTTTCTAATGAGGAAGAAATCACGTACGTGGATAATAATAACTTCCGTGCTGCTAAGGAAGTAACGGAATATTTAATCAAGCTGGGTCATAAGCAGATTGCATTTGTCGGCGGAAACTTGAACCTTACTGTAACAGTGGAACGTTTGCTTGGTTATGAAAAAGCATTAAGAGAAGCGGATATTGGGCTGGTTAATGAATATATAGTACATGAGGAATTTTTAAAAGAAGGCGGACAGGAGGCTGTCAGAGGGCTCATATCACTGGAAAAGCCTCCTACAGCACTGGTGGTTGCCGACGATTTAATGGCGCTTGGTGTATTGAATACATTGGATGAACTAGGAATCAAGGTTCCGGAAGATATGTCAATCATCAGTTTTAATAATGTCCTGCTGGCTGAGATGTCCAGACCGCCATTAACCTCAGTTGATATCAATATTTTCGATCTCGGCTTTGAATCTGCAAGAAGTCTTATTTACAGAATTGAAAATCCACGCGAACCTGTTAAAAGAATTATTATTCCGCATGAAATCGTAAAACGCTGTTCATGCAGCAGTCCAAATCCGGAAAAACCGTTATTATTGTCATAAAGGAAGGGAAGCCAATGTGGCTTCCCATTTTGCTTTACTATCCATTTACGATGGTGCCTCCATTTACATGAATCATTTGGCCGCTCACATAAGAGGAATCGTCACTTGCAAGGTATACATAAGCTGGAGCTAGCTCGTATGGCTGGCCAGCTCTGCCCATTGGTGAATTTGCTCCAAATTTTGATACTTTTTCTGCTGAGAAAGTAGATGGGATAAGCGGTGTCCATATTGGGCCGGGAGCTACTCCGTTGACACGGATTCCTTGGCCTGCCAGTGATTTTGCCAATGAACGTGTAAAGGAAACAATTGCGCCTTTTGTAGATGAATAGTCTATTAGCTGTTCATTTCCTTCGTATGCCGTAATGGAAGCAGTATTAATAATGGAGCTTCCTTGTTTAAGATGCGGCAGGACAGCTTTTGTTAGATGGAAGAAAGAAAAGATATTTGTTCTAAAAGTCTTTTCCAACTGCTCGGCTGTGATGTCCAGCAGGCTTTTTTGCGGATGCTGCTCTGCTGCATTATTAACGAGGACATCAATCCTTCCAAATTTATCTAATGTTTTATTGACAATATCTTTACAGAAGGTTTCACTTCCGATATCACCGGAAATCAGCAGGCATTCCTGGCCTTCAGCTTGAATGGCTGCTTTGGTTTTTTCTGCATCTTCATGTTCATCCAAGTAGACTATGGCAATGTTGGCGCCTTCTTTAGCAAAGTAAATGGCGGCCGATTTTCCAATACCGCTGTCTCCACCTGTAATTAAGGCTATCTTACCTTTTAATTTATCAGAACCCTTGTAATTTGGATCAACAGATTGTGGCTCAGGCTGCATCGGATTTTCTGTGCCAGGCTGATGATCCTGATGCTGCGGCGGAAATTCCTTAGGGTTATTTTGACTGTTAGACATTACTGCATCCCTCCAAAGATTGATATTAGGTAAATTCCATTTTATTATGGAGAAAAAACATGGAAATTATTAGCATTGACCCATATAATAAGGTCAAAAATAGCTGGGGGAGAATAGCCATGCAAATAAGATCAGCTAAGAAAACAGATGCAGCAGCCATTATGCTACATTGCAAGAAAGCCTTTGGGGAAACTGACTTTTTTTGAAGGCAAATGTATTTTAATCAACCGGCACAATTCATAAACAAAACAACAATCTATGAGGAAAGAGCCGAAAATAAAGACAAAAAAGGAGTGCATCACCTATTACGGCTGAACACTCCTTTCCAATTACTTATTTAAAATGGCATAAGTCTTATAACCGCCAGTAAGGTTTTTTACCCTAAATCCATTTTGCTTCAGAATCCTTGATGCGAGATAACCCCTTAAGCCAACTTGACAGTTGATATGAATCGTTTTATCTTGCGGAAGCTCAGCAAGTCTATCCCTTAATTGATCAAGGTCAATATTAACTGCGCCTGCGATATGGCCATTTTCAAACTCTTTCACTGTGCGGACATCCAGTAAGTAGCCGCCTTCTCTGATGATATCGTCAATTTCATCCCATTGTACGGTTTCAATCATTCCATCCACAATATTGGATGCCACGTATCCTGCCATATTTACCGGATCTTTTGCAGAAGAAAATGGTGGAGCGTATGCCAATTCAAGCTCCTGTAAATCATGGACAGTCAAGCCGCCTTTAATGGCAGTTGCGATAACATCAATTCTTTTATCTACTCCATCTTCCCCGACTGCCTGAGCTCCAAAAATCTTTCCTGTTTCTTTATCAAAAAGAAGCTTTATCGATATTTGGGATGCACCAGGATAGTAGCCTGCATGTGAAAGCGGATGAATATGGACAGCTTCATATTTTACACCCAATCTTCTTAATGCTTTTTCATTATTGCCTGTTAGGGCAGCAGTCAAATCGAAAATTTTTACAATTGATGTGCCCATGGTTCCCGGATATTTGATGTCTTTGCCATTAATGCTATGAGCCACAATATGTGCCTGGCGGTTTGCAGGCCAGGCAAGCGGAATCATGGTAGGTGTTCCGTTCACATAATCTTTTACTTCGATTGCATCCCCAAGTGCGTAGATAGACGGATCAGATGTTTGCAGGTATTCATTTACCTTAATTCCGCCTCTGTCTCCTAGCTCCAGGTCAGCAGCTTTCGCAAGGGTGTTTTCTGGAGAAACACCAATAGCAAGGATAATAAGGTCACTTTCAAGCATATCGCCGCTCTCGAGCACAACCTGCTGTCCATTTTGCTGTACTTTTTCGATTCCGTTGTTAAGGACAAGATTAATCCCTTTTTCAACTAAATGATTTTGCACAATGCCTGCCATTTCAGGATCCAGAGGTCCCATAACTTGTGGAGACTTTTCTACAATCGTAACAGCCAGGCCTGCCTCTTTTAAATTCTCTGCCATTTCCAATCCAATAAAGCCGCCGCCAATTACCACGGCTGTTCGTGGCGACTTACCTTCTACGAAACCTTTGATTTTATCCATGTCAGGAATATTTCTTAAAGTAAATACATTGCTGCTTTTTAATCCTTCAATTGGAGGAACAATTGGCTTTGCTCCAGGTGATAAAATAAGGAAATCATAAGCTTCAGAGTATTCCTGGCCAGTCTGCACGTTTTTAGCAGTGATTTTCTTTTGTTCACGGTCAATGGAAGTTACCTCTGTAAAATTGCGGATATCCATGTTATAACGCTGTTTCATGCCTTCAACTGTTTGAACCAATAATTTGGATCTTTCGTTAATAACTTCACCAATATAGTAAGGAAGTCCGCAGTTCGCGAAGGAAATAAACTCTCCTCTTTCAAACATAATAATTTCTGCCTCTTCATCTAAGCGGCGCATTTTTGCTGCTGTTGTAGCTCCCCCTGCAACTCCGCCTACAATAATAATTTTCTTACCCATTATATAATCATCCTCCATCGGTTTTACGTTTTATTAATACCCCTAAAGGTATAATAAGTGATAATGTACCACTGTGACCGCTGTAAATGTGAAGAAATAATGAACTCTAATAAATAGGGGGCTGATTAAGGGGTAATTAAAAAAAAGAGGCGGTTTATGAACCGCTCTATTTGTAAACATAGCGAAGAAAAGTTTGAAACTAACAAAATATCAGCGAATATAACCGTCAATTTGCTAACAACAAAGGGCACAATTCTGCGAATAAACTCAATAAATCAGCAAATAAAACATCTGCATTCCGGCAGATAAAAGCCAAACCCAGGCTATAGTAACTAAAGCAGTCAGCAAAGTATATAAAAGGGGGCGGGATAATAATGAAGATCGGAGCTGCGGGAGCAGGTGCAAACCAAATGTTAGTAGGAACAGTAAAAGTGGAGAGATATCAAACAGGGATTCAGTATGGGATCCATCCAGGGCATTCGAAATCAAACTGATAAAAAAGTAAAGAAAGGTAGCAGCATGAGCAAAACAAACAAAGAGAAAAAGATATCTTGCACATTTATTAATAAGCATTTCAAGGCCGCCTTTTCATCATAAATTCCTATATTATATGTATGATACTGGCTGCTTGCTTATTAACGAAGAAAAAAGCAAACGGAATGGATCCGTTTGCTTTTGAAAATCAGCGGTAATTTACGAATTGGACATCAACAGTCAAATCTGCATCTTTTACAGCTGCAATAATCTTCTGGAGATCGTCACGGTTTTTACCAGTCACGCGGACCTGGTCATCCTGAACCTGGCTCTTCACTTTTACACCGCTGTTCTTAATAAGGGTATTGATTTTTTTCGCATTCTCTTTATCAATACCTTGAACAAGCTTGGCTCTCTGGCGGACAGTTCCGCCTGAAGCTCCTTCAACCTTGCCGTAATCGAGGTTTTTCACTGGAATGCCTCTTTTAATCAATTTGCCCAATAAAACATCTTTGAGCTGTTCAAGCTTGAATTCATCATCCGAAACAAGGACAAGCTCTTCGTTATCCAGCTTTATGTCACTTTTGCTTCCTTTAAAGTCATAGCGTGTGGAAATTTCCTTCATAGCGATATTAATGGCATTTGTTACTTCTGAAAAATCAACTTTGGATACAATATCAAATGAGCTTTCTTTAGACATGGCAGCCTCCTTGGACATACAAATTTCATTCGAAAAGAAGTTTCACTTTGCCGCGTTTTAACTGTCCGTAAAACTGATGATTCAAGAGGTATAACGGACAGTAAAAACCCGATAAGTTCAACTAACTTTTTGAAGGAAAAGCACCTTCAAAAAGAAGTTTCACTTTACGTCCTTATTATAGTAAAATATAGCAGTTCAAACAACTTTAGGAGTTATAAGATCTTTAAAGGGAAAGATTTAATATAATGAATATTTGATGTTTACAGTGAAAAAATGAATTAATTTCAATAAAGGAGGAAACAGAAATGGCATTAGAGGAATACTTGGGCCGTACAGCCAGGCTGACTGTATCAAGAGAGGCGGCATTTGGCTATTTTTTAACCGATGGAGAAGAAGAGGACGTCCTGCTTCATCAAAATGAAACAGAAGAGAAGCTGGAAGAGGGACAGGAGGTTGAGGCGTTCCTTTATGTGGATTCCCAGGGGAGAATCGCTGCGACAACGAATATTCCGGAAGTTCAGGCTGGTACATATGGTTGGGCTGAAGTGAGTGATGTAAAGCCGGGCATTGGCGTTTTTATCAATATTGGTGTTCAAAAGGATATGCTCCTGGGAGAAGAAGATCTTCCAGTTCATGAAGCTGTCTGGCCGAAAGTGGGGGACACTTTGTATATTACTCTTCGTGTGAATAAGAATAACCGTATTTACGTAAAAATGGCTACCGATCCGGTTATAAGTGAAATCGCTGTTAAAGCAGAAAGAAGTGATTTTAATAAAAATATACATGGGCATATATACAGAACGGCTAAAGTCGGAAGCTGGATTTATACCGCAGAAGGCTTCAAAGGATTTATCCATGAATCCCAGCGGAAAAGGGAGCCGCGCCTTGGTGAAAAAGTCGAAGGCCGGATCGTGGATGTAAAGGAAGATGGAACAGTGAATGTTTCTCTCATTCCAAGAAAGCATGAAGTGCTTGATGAGGATTCAGAAAAGATTCTATCCTATTTGGAAAGCCGAAATGGTGCTATGCCGTTGGGCGATAAGAGTGCGCCGGAAGATATTCAGGAACGTTTTCAGTTGAGCAAGGCTTCGTTTAAAAGGGCTTTAGGGCGTCTTATGAAGGAAGGTAAGGTATATCAGGAGGAAGGCTGGACATATCTTAAGAAAAACGGACAAGCCTAAGCTTGCCCGTTTTTTGAACTTCGATAACTGTCTAGCTACGGCACCCTTGCTTCCCTCACCTCGTCTACGATAAGTCAACATCGAATCGCTATCGCTCTTCGTGTTTCCTTTATCTCATAAAGGGAACTCAGACTAAAAACGCCACGTCCTGTGGCAACGTCTGAGTGACCCGCATCCTCCCAAAAGCTGACGAAGCCTTCCTTGTCCTGTGGGCCTCAGTCCACCACGCTTCGTCGATGGGCAAGGGTGCCTCCGCTTTTCTTATAGATGGTCTGTCTTTTTGGAATACTGGTTTTTTCCGGCTTTTCGGTTTTTCTCGCGCATCATATTTTTTTCGTGGCGAAGCGCGTTGTTGTCTTTTGCTTTTTTATCATTATCAGAAGTATGCGGCATACTAAAAATACTCCTTTCCAATCTGTAAGGTTTATTCTTCAGCATGATGGAAACTGAAGTACAATCTTATTGTCTGTCAGAATGGATTGGAGTATGTACGATTCAAATGAGGGTGTGTCTATACTTGACTTTGAAAGAAAATAGCTATTGAACCTGGTCCGGTATGGGATCCAATGGCAGCGCCAATTGATGAGATATAGACTTCTTTTGCGTTTAGCTCGTCTATAATTAGAGTTTTCATTTCAAGAGCAGTTTCTTCATCATCGGCATGGCTAATGCCGACTGTCTGATTTTCAAACGAGGCTCCTCTTTCTTTCATCAGCTCAATGATCCGGCGATAAAGCTTTTTCTTGCCGCGCAGTTTTTCAATCGGAACCAGTTTGCCATCTTCGACATTTAAAAGAGGCTTAATGTTCAGTAGTCCTCCCAAAAATGCGGAAGCTTTCGAAACACGGCCGCCTTTTGCCAAATATTCCAGGTCATTGACTGTGAATAAACTCTCCAAATGCTGGCAGCGGAATTCGATATCCTTTTGAATTTCTTCCTTTGAAGCGCCTGATTGCATTTTTTTCACAGCAGCCTTTACAATCAGCCCGTAACCTAGTGATGCAGCCTTGGAATCTATGACGGTTAAATTGAAACCGGGATATTTCTCTTTCACTTGTTCAAGGATCATAACAGCTGTTTGGTATGTACCCGAAAGCGCGGAGGAAAAAGCGATATAAATCCCATCTTCATTCTGTTCTGCCATTTCGGTGAACGTTTGTTCAAAAAGAAGCGGAGATACTTGGGAGGTCTTAGGAACCTGTCCCTCGCGTATAGCGTTATATACTTTTTTTGGTTCAATCGTTACTAAATCTTCATACTCTGTATCGTTTAAATGAACTTTTAATGGAAAAAGTGTGACGCCATTTTCTTGGTAAAAGTTTATCGGCAAATCACACGCGCTGTCAGCCAAAATTTTTACTGACATTCTCTTTCACCTGCTTTCAAACTGTATGAGTTAAGTTTATAGAAATCAGCAAGAAAAAACAATGAATTGTGTTGGAATTGCCCATTTTGGGGTAAAGAATTAATAAGGTGAATATAGGGGGTTTATAATGGTTTGGTTAGAGACTAAGAAGGTATTTGTTGTATTAATTGGAGCGGTTTTAAATGCAATCGCCATGAATTTCTTCCTGATACCTGCAAATGTGTATGCAAGCGGATTTACAGGTGTAGCGCAGCTGCTTTCAAGCATTTTAGGCAGTTTTGCCTCAACAGGTATTTTGCTCTTCATTTTGAATATACCTGTTACGATATTAGCTTGGAAAAAAGTCGGAAGGTCGTTTACTGTTTACAGTTTTCTTAGCGTATTTTTAATGTCGTTTTTTTTGGAAGTTATCCCTGTTATCCATGTTTCTAAAGACATTTTGCTTAATGCCGTTTTTGGAGGGGTTATAGCAGCTGTAGGAGTAGGGATGACACTAAAGTGGGGGGCATCTACAGGCGGGATGGACATTATTGCTATGGTATTGTCCCGCATGAAAGATAAACCGGTCGGTACATATTTTTTCACGCTTAACGCCATCATTATAGTAACAGCTGGATTTCTGTATGGCTGGGAAAAAGCGTTGTATACCCTTGTGACCCTTTATGCCTCAACAAGGGTAATCGATGCTATCCATACAAGACATGAAAAGTTAACAGCACTAATCATTACGAAAAAATCTGATGAGATGAAAAAGGCGATTCATGATAAGCTTGTCCGCGGGATTACAACCATCCCTGCAAAGGGTGCTTTCACCAACGAAAGCAAAGAAATGATGATGATTGTTATTACACGCTATGAATTATATGACCTTGAGAGAATTATAAAAGAGGTAGATCCAAGTGCTTTTACCAATATCGTGCAAACAGCTAGTGTTTATGGTTTCTTCCGCAGGGATTAAATGACTGGAGGGATGCAGATGCTGCGTCTATTGGTGTCTATGGCTATTTTTGTTCTTTCTGTACATTTACAAAGCACTGAAGCGGCTGGCAATCAAAAGCCGTATGAATTTGAGGTTATTCCATATGCAGCACCGGAAACATTGGAAATGGAAGTGGTTCTGAGAAATACCGCGAGTTACCCTTTGGACTTTGAATTTCCAACTTCACAAAAATATGATATAACCATTAACGATAAAAATGGCAATGAAGTATACCTTTATTCAAGAGGCAAGGCTTTTCTGCAGGCATTGCAGACTCTTACTTTAAATCCTGATGAGAGCATGATCTGGAAGGAACAATGGAATTATGCTCATGAGGGCAAGAGGGTCTCTGAAGGGGAATATCAAATAAATGCCATTTTGCAGGCCAGGAAAATAAATGGAGAAACGTTAGTTGCCAAAGAAACGGCTGAAGCCTCTGTATATATACCGGGTGAAAATCCTGCATTCCGGCAGACAAAAGTCAGTGGTGAAAAGGGTAATTATATCGTTACGGGAGAAGCTCGCCCTGTAAGCGGGAAGCTCTGCTACACGGTTGAAGACGGCCACAATGAACTAATTACTGAACAGCCTCTAAAAACAAATACAAAAGATTGGGAGCCCTTTAAAATTGATGTGAGCATTCCTGCAGATAAACTTCCAGAAAGCGGGTCAGTGGTTCTGCATTTGTATGAAAGAAGCAAAAGAGACGGCAGCATTATTCATTCTTTCCCTGTATTATTGGAAAAAAGAAGCTGACAGCCAATTACGGTGTCAGCTTCTTTTTATTAACGATTTTGCGGATCGTATTGCTCCAGCTCCTGCTGCATTTCACTTAGCTGCTCCTGTTCAGCTGCAGTGGAATTCGCAAACGCGGAACTTAATGCATTTTTCGCGCGGGATACAGTTGCTTGGCCTGCAGAATCAGCATTTTTTGCTAAGTCTACGTATTTTCTGGCTTCCTGAAATAATCTGTTTCCCATATTATATTCCTCCGAGGGATGATTCCTTCACATTAGCCAATTTTACGGCTTCTGCCTCCGCATAGGTCATGTGGTACGGGATACGTTCATCATGCTTACTAACAGTGTCAACACCCTGTTGAACGAAGCGTTTTGATTTATTACGTTTACCCATTCGAATCCCCTCCGTGAAAGAAGTTTGAAACAGCCTGGCTGCTTCATCCTTTAGTATGCTCTAAAGCTTTGATTTCAAAAAGGGATTTAATGGCCGAGTTTCTAATTAATTCTTCTGCAGTTATAGCGCTTTTAAATTTAATAAATCATTTAAGTAAACACCGATACCATCTTCTTCATTTGATAACGTGGTTTCGTTGGCAATATTCTTGACCTGGTCAATGGCATTTCCCATTGCTATGCCGTAGCCTGCATACTCAAGCATTTCCAGATCATTATCTTCATCGCCGAAAGCAATAATCCGCTCGGGCGGGATTTGGAAATAGTCAGATGCTTTTTGTAAACCGACAGCTTTATTAAGGCCGGATTTTACGATTTCAATTACATGCCAAGGTGCTGCCCAGCGTCTATGATCAATCACTTCTGCATGAACTTCGGATAAGTGGCTTCGAATGGATTTTACATGTTCTTCGTCTGTGTGGATTAGCATGCTGGTCGGATTATCATTGAGATAATTGCGCAAGTCACCAGTGGTGATATTGGGATCTCCAAATCCAAAAATATCCAATAGCTTTTCATCGTGATAGTGCAAGTAAACATCATCAATAACTTCCGCAACGATATTATGGATGGTATAGCTGTTAACGGCCTCAACAATCTCCTTCGCAACGCTCATTTGCAGGGGCGTATGGTAAATTCCCCAATTGCGGTCATTAGGATGATGGATATAGGCACCATTGAAATTTACAATTGGTGAAGTAAGCCCCATTTCCCGATAGTAAATCTCACTGGAGCGGAATGGCCTTCCAGTAGCAATCATGACTTCATGTCCTTGTTCACGGGCCTTTTGAATAACCATTTTTGTTTTTGATGATATAGTTTTATCATCTTTTAATAAAGTGCCATCCAGGTCTAGTGCAATTAAATGTTTTTCTGCCATAAGATCTCCTTTTATTATCTTGATTTCACAGAATAAGAAAGTATATTGACTCTTTATGCTGCTTTTCTAATAAGTGTAAAGGTTTGTGAAAAAAAAAGTCCACATGTTAAACTGAAAATATAGAAAGAATTTACAATCGAGTCAAGCTTCAGCTTTTACAGACATTATATATATATATGTTACCAATATTATATTATTTTTGTAAAAAAATTCACTTTGCCTAAATATTAAGGACGCAGTTATATACATGCAGTTATTATTATTAGGGGAATTGTTTGGGAGGAAGAGCTTTGGTTATTATAGAGAATAAGTACATTAACAAGATTCCTGTATTGGACTTGGCCAGACAGGAGTTAAGAAAGGCTCAACTGCCAGTTATCATTTTTGTCCATGGCTTTACAAGTGCAAAAGAACATAATCTTCATTACGCCTACTTGCTTGCAGAAAAAGGTTTCCGGGTAGTGCTGCCGGATACATTGTTTCACGGAGAAAGGGCAGCCGGGTTGTCAGGCAATGATCTAAATTTCAGATTATGGGATATTGTCCTCCATACTATAACTGAATTAAAAATCATTAAGGAAGCATATGTAGATGAAAAGCTTATTAAGCCTGAAAGAATAGGCCTTGTTGGAACCTCCATGGGCGGCATTGTTACATTAGGAGCGTTGACGCAATATGCCTGGGTTAAAGCCGCAGTCAGCCTTATGGGTATGCCTTACTATGAAAAGTTTGCCCAATGGCAGATGGATGAACTCCAAAAAAATAATATTGAAATTCCAATGAATGAGGAGGAAGTGACTGATCTGCTGAAAACCCTAAGAAAGCGGGATTTAAGCCTGCAACCTGAAAAACTGGGAAAAAGGCCCCTGATGTTCTGGCATGGCAAAAAGGATTCAGTTGTGCCATTTTCCTATACATATCATTTTTATGAAAGCATACAGCCCCTATACAACGATGCGCCTGAAAAACTTCGATTTATTACAGATGATAAGGCAGGACATAAAGTAAGCAATGAAGGGTTACTTGAAACAGTAAAATGGTTTGAAACACACCTATAACCAACTTTTTTTCAATTCGTTTAAATATTTGTTATGATAAACTAAAGTACAAAAGAAGGAGTGCTGTAAAATGGATCAGGATTTAAAAGATAGCATCATGGGTGCACTTGAGCTTGTTGTAGACCCTGAGCTTGGCATTGATATTGTTAACTTGGGCCTAGTATATGATGTAAAGATGGAAGAGGAAGGCAAGGCTGTTATCGATATGACCCTTACTTCCATGGGCTGCCCTTTGGCTGGAACGATTGTAGAGCAGGTTAAGTCAGCTTTGGCAGATATCCCTGAAGTTAAGGATACAGAAGTGAATATTGTCTGGAATCCGCCTTGGTCAAAAGACAGAATGTCACGCTATGCCAAAATTGCACTTGGCGTACAATAAAAGAAAATCTCCACAAAAACACAGCAGGCAGATGGCTTGCTGTTTTTTAAATTGATGAAAGGAAGATTTATATTCTTCTTCCTGATTCTAAATTGTTTGGAGCATGCAGGGTTAACGATCTATTCGGCTCTTTGTTCCAGTCCGGGGCTTTAAAATATAGGAACAGCGGCCATAATTGGTTGATGGCAGCAAGTATGGTGTTAACCAGCAGGAATAGCGATGGTAATCAGCTAAGGATATCAATTTTATCGTTAATCATGAGGAATAACTCCCCTAATCGGCTTACGGCTACGGTCACTAAACAACAAAATTAACTCTGATCTCATGCTTTAGGTGCTTATCAACAGATACGAATTTTGCCGGTAACCTTCTTCCGGCAGCACACAATTTTCTGGCGCATCTTTGTCACATCCCTGTCAAATTTCCCAAAAAGAACGTATATTTGTGAGAAAGTTCACTTATTAAAGCTTGTAATTACCCTATAATAACGATGCAAAGACAAAATATTGTTCAAGTTTAATGGCTTTATTTAGAATAGGCTGCCTGAAAAAGAGGCTGCTAAGGAGGCATCTATTATGGGATTCAGTAGAGATTTTAATAAAGACCCTTTTATTGTGATATGGGAATTAACAAGAGCTTGCCAGTTAAAATGCCTGCATTGCCGCGCGGAAGCTCAGTACAGAAGAGATCCGAGAGAGCTCTCCTTTGAAGAAGGAAAAGTATTGATCGATCAAATATATGAAATGAATAACCCTATGCTTGTATTCACCGGTGGAGATCCTTTAATGAGACAGGATGTATTCGAAATTGCGGAATATGCGGTGAAAAAAGGTGTCCGGGTTTCCATGACACCGAGTGCAACTCCAAATGTGACAAAAGAAGCAATTGAAAAAGCCAAAGAAGTAGGATTATCTCGCTGGGCGTTCAGCCTCGATGGCCCTAATGCGGAAATTCATGATCATTTCCGAGGTACATCAGGTTCCTTTGATTTAACGATTGAAAGGATAAAATATTTGCATGAATTGGAGATTCCAGTCCAAATCAATACGGTTATTTCCCGTTATAATATTGATTATCTTGAGGAAATGGCCAAGGTTGTAGAGGAATTGAAATGTGTTCTTTGGAGCGTATTTTTCCTAGTTCCGACAGGTCGGGGACAGGAAAAAGATATGATTTCTCCAGTTGAACCTGAAAAGGTGTTTACCTGGCTCTATGATTTGAGCAAAAGAGTGCCGTTTGACATAAAAACAACTGCTGCACAGCATTACCGCCGCGTGGTAATTCAGCAGAAAATGAAGGAAGCAAAAGCCCAAAACGAAGATATACAATATCTCGATGCACTCACACAGCAAGGCTTGACTGGTTCGATTGATGGTTTGGGCAGGGCGCCAAAAGGAGTAAACGACGGCAATGGATTTGTTTTCATTTCGCATATAGGCGATGTTTACCCGAGCGGACTTCTTCCTGTTAAAGCCGGCAATGTGAGGGAACAGCCTCTTGCCGAAATTTATAGAGAATCTCCAATTTTTAAAGATCTTAGAAATCCTGATAAATATAAAGGGAAATGCGGACAATGCGAGTTCCGTTATGTTTGTGGAGGCTCCAGGTCCCGAGCCTATGCCATGACTGGAGATTATTTGGAAAGTGAACCGTTCTGTGTGTATATTCCAAAAGCACTTAGGAAAAAAGTGAAAATCACATAAGAAGATAATAAAAAGAGTGCAGCTTAAGTTCTGCACTCTTATTCAATGCTGCAGTATATGGCGGGACAATTTTCACATCCAATTTCATTCTTTAAATATTGCAGATTCTTAACGACTATTTTTCCATCTAAACTGGTAATGATATCGTCTTTTTTTAACTCACTTAAAATCCGATTCGTACTTTCCCGTGAAGTACCGCAAAAATTGCCCAGCTCCTGATTTGTGAGGGGAAGGTCAATCAGGATTCCTTCGTCAACCTTGGATCCGTAGCTGTTGGTCATCCGAATAAGGGTGGAATATAGGGCGCCTTTTTTTCCGTTCAGGACAAGGTCCCTGAATTTTGTCTGTGTTTTGCGGAAATGGTCACTCATCCATTTCATAAATTCAAAAGCCAGGCTGCTGTTTTTAAAAATTTCTCTTTCCAGTACATCCTTTTTAATAACAGCGATTTCACCCGCCTCAAGCACTAAAGCATTTAACATATATTTAGGGGAGCTTGTAAAAAGAGTCAGTTCACCAATTATTTCATTTTCCCCGCATATTCTAAAGGTAAGCTCTCTTCCATCTGCGGTTATCTTGCTGATTTGAATTTTACCGGACAGAATGATATAGAGCTCATCAGCATCCATTCCTTCCTGAAAAATATATGAGCCTTTTTTTGTTTGGGTTTGCCGGTCAGCGAAATGTAGAAGCTCCTTAATTTCGATGGAATGGGTTGGTTTTATAGGTGTCTGTGTCATGCTAATCCTCCTTTTATAAAAAAATCTTTCTGTCTTTTTTCACAATAATACCATCTAAATAGTGAAAACATACCTGTTGTTTGTGTCTTAATTGTGGCATTTTTTTCTGTTTTTGAAAACGAAGGTTTATCTAGCCGTTGCAACCTCAAAAAAATTTCTTTAACCTGTTAACATTGGAAAAGTTTTATGTTCTAATAGTAAAAGCCCTTAATTTGAGGTGTTAGGTTATTTCTGTTATTTTAAGGGAAAGGTTAAAATATATATAAATCTAAGGATGAAACATAATAGACTTTAAATAGATGGAAAAATAAAGGAAGTCACTCTTTATATGGAGTTGAACGCAATGGCTAAAACAATCATAAAGGACCAATTGAATAGACCTTTGAGAGACCTGCGCATATCTGTAATTGACCGCTGTAATTTCCGCTGTCAATATTGTATGCCGGCTGACATTTTCGGGCCTGATTTTGCTTTTCTCCCTAAAAGCGAGCTGCTTAGTTATGAAGAGATTGAACGGCTTGGCAAAATCTTCGTAAGCCTTGGAGTAGAAAAAATCCGATTAACAGGCGGAGAACCTTTGATGAGAAAAGACTTGCCCAAACTAGTAAAAATGCTTTCGAACATTGAAGGGCTGAATGATATTGGGCTCACTACTAATGGTGTATTGCTCCCCAAACATGCCAAGGATCTGAAGGAAGCGGGACTAAAAAGGGTGAATATCAGCCTGGATAGCTTGGATGATGAACTGTTTGGAAAAATTAATGGACGCAATGTGGGTGTCAAACCCGTACTAAAAGGGATTGAGGCAGCGAAGGAAGCTGGGCTTGGCGTTAAACTAAATATGGTCGTAAAAAAAGGGCTTAACGATTCGGAAATTGTTCCAATGGCCAAGTTTTGCAAAGAAAACGGATTGCAGCTCCGTTTTATTGAATATATGGATGTCGGAAGCACAAACGGCTGGAAAATGGACGAAGTTGTCACCAAAAAAGAAATCTATGAAATTTTAAAGGAACATTATTTATTAGAACCAGTAGATCCGGATTACTTTGGAGAAGTTGCCAAGCGCTACCGATATAAGGGCACAGATGTTGATGTTGGATTTATTACCTCTGTCTCAGAATCCTTCTGTTCAAGCTGTACACGTTCTAGGCTTTCTGCAAATGGGCAAATCTTTACCTGTCTCTTTAATGGAGAAGGACACGATCTAAAGGAATTTATGAGAAAAGGCGCGAATGATGAAGAAATAACCGAGCGCATTGTTAACATTTGGAACGGCAGAAAAGACAGATATTCCGATGAACGTACGGAAGAAACGATAGCCAACCGAAAAAAAATTGAAATGTCCTATATAGGCGGGTGAATTATGATTGAAAAGGCCGGCTCTGCAAAATCAGGTTTTATAATCATAGCAGAGCCGATTTTATTATTAGGCTATGTTAAAGCTATTATCGGCTAGGCGTACGAAGCAAATAAAAAATCTGCAGCTGAAAGTTCTGCAGATTTTTTATTTGCATTAAATATATCGAGGGAACAGAATGTTATTTTCCAGGTGAACATGCATAAAAGTCTGTCCTTCCAGGTCTTCCAAGCGTTTATATACTAGGCGGTAAGATCCGCAGGCATCTGCTGGCGGTGCAAAATCAGAAGTAATATCCCGCAATTCTTTTAAGATTGCGCCAGCATGGTCATGTTCTTTTTCAAGTTCTTGTATATAGCTAATCATTTCTTCGCGATTTTCAACTGCAGGATCCTCGAGCTTTAGAAGCAATGGAAAAACAGTCTCTTCTTCCTTTGCAGTATGTTCAAGCAGCTCCTTCTTAAGTTCAAAAAATAATTCGTGTACTTTTAACAGCTCCTCATGCCCTCCGCCGTGTACTCTTGCAACTTTTGTAACATACGGGCTTAATAGTGTAAGCTCTTCCTCAAGCGGTCGATGGTATTGTTTGATGACGTGTTCAATAATTTCTTCGGAAGTACTTTCAGTCCAAACCTTTAAATCTTCTTTTTGGTTTTCTTTTTGAATTACCTCATTTAGTTCTTCCAAAAGCACTTGCATATCTGCAGATTGTTCAACAGCTGCTCGAAGCAATGGAATATTACCGCCACAGCAGAAATCAATACGATAGCGCTTAAACACATCGCTTGTCTTCGGGAATTCATTTACAATATCTTTTACGAGACGATCCTCTGTAAGTTGCATGGTCATTGATTGTTCCTCCTTTAATCTTATGAACTATATCTATAGAATAAAGGAAGATGAGAGGCAGTTTGGTGATGGGCATCACACTTGAAGGCTTTTTTTAATTTTTTTTCTGTAAAACCATACAGGCAAAGAAAGTCTCCATATGTGTGATGTTTGTCATGCAGGGACATTTCATGTACGTTTATAATAAAAGCTATGTTACTGCTTATTGTTGATTTTAGCACCTGTTGATTTCCGCTGCGGGCACTTGCTTTCCGCAGGGAGCGTTAGACCGCCTGCAGAAAAAGATAATCCCTAGGCTTAAATCAACAGGTAAGTTAAACAGGGCCATAGTAAAAGAAGCAGAAGAAGGGCATTTCCAGGCTTTTTTGAGAAATTCGTAATACATAGGAGTGATAGAATGTTGGAAAAAAGAACTCCCATTCCGGTCGGGGAAGCAGTTGAAAGAATAATGGCTTATCAAAAAAGCGGAAATATGGAGTATGTCTCCATTAATGATAGCTTTGGCCGCTTCCTTGCAGAGGATTTAAAGGCAACCAACGATGTCCCACATTTCGATCGATCCCCGTATGATGGGTTTGCGGTACGGTCAGCAGATACAAAGGAAGCCTCAACGGAAAATCCAGTGGAATTTGAAGTAGTGGACCATATTGGTGCGGGTCACGTTACTTCCAAACAAGTGGGCGCTTATCAAGCTGTTAGAATTATGACAGGTGCGCAAATGCCTGAAGAATGTGATGCCGTTGTCATGCTGGAATTGGCAAAAGCATATGAAAGAGACGGGAAACATTATATGTCCATCAAGCGGGCTTATAATCCTGGAGATAATGTTTCCTTTAAGGGAGAAGATGCCAAGGAAGGAGAGTCCCTGGTCAGAAAAGGCACAAGGATAAATCCTGGCATTCAGGCTATTCTTGCAACATTTGGATATGCTGAAGTTCCTGTTGCCAAAAAGCCTGTCATTGGGCTGTTTGCTACAGGTACGGAGCTTTTAGAGGTAGATGAGCCATTGGAGCCAGGAAAGATCAGGAACAGCAATGCCCACATGATTTCGGCACAAATAGACAGAGCTGGAGGAGAGGTTATTTATTTCGGCAAGCTGCCTGATGAATTTGATACCTGCTTCAATGCTGTTAAAGAAGCATTGGATAAAGTCGATATGCTGATGACGACAGGCGGTGTGTCAGTGGGGGATTTTGATTATCTTCCTGCCATTTATGAAAAGCTTCAGGCAGAGGTCCTCTTTAACAAGGTTGCAATGCGTCCGGGAAGTGTTACGACAGTTGCCCAGTATAGAGGCAAGCTTCTGTTTGGGCTTTCAGGCAACCCTTCTGCCTGCTATGTTGGCTTTGAACTCTTTGCAAGACCAATCATACGCAAAATCCTTTTTGCTGAGAAGGCACATTTGAGGAAGGAAAAAGCCGAGCTTGTAGCGGATTTTCCAAAAGCAAATCCCTTTACACGGTTTGTCAGAACGACACTGAATTATTCTAATGGAAGGCTTGTAGCCGCTCCAAGCGGAGTGGATAAATCAAATATTGTCATGAGCCTTGCCGGTGCCAATTCATTAATGATCCTGCCAGGCGGCACAAGAGGGTATGGCAAAGGGGATGAAGTAGAAGTCTTATTGCTGGAGGACCATGAAGGAAGCGAATGGCCATGGTAAAGGAGCCTGTTATCTTTCAGGTCTCCGGCTATCAAAACAGCGGGAAAACTACCCTTGTTAACACATTAATCTCCGGCTTGAAAAAAGCGGGTGCTTCAGTTATAACTATTAAGCATCATGGGCACGGAGGAAAACCTGAAGTTCCAGTCGGAAAGGATGCCAGCAAACATATTGAATCAGGTGCCGCTGCTTCCCTTGTTGAAGGGGGAGGGAGGCTCCTTATCCAGGCAGAGAAAAAAGATTGGAGCCTCGAGGAACAGATCGGCATTGCTTCACTGCTTCACCCGGATATAATCATTATTGAGGGGCATAAGCAGGCTCCATTTCCAAAGGTACTCCTTTTAAGGGATGCAGACGATCAGCATTTGATTCAGCAATTAACAAATATCCAGGCCGTGTTTTACTGGAATGAAGAAGGGAAGAGTCTGGAAGATGGGGGGCTGAATGTTCCATTTTTCTGTATCCATGACCTAGAGGGCCCTGATTATCTCATTAATTATTTGAAGAGCAGATTAAAGAGCCGACCTAACTAATATTTAACCCTCTGGTGTAATTGCCAGAGGGTTTTTGAACGTTCTGTGGCAGAGGGGCCAGAGTGATAAGCCTCACTTATTTTTAAGGAGAAAAGTTATATAGTATAGGCAGAAAGCAATGGGGAGGAAGAATAAATGAAATTATTTTTGCCGAAACAGCATGGAGCTTGGGCAATGCTGATCCTGCCTTTTTGGCTTGGAGCGGCAGCGTCAGAGGTTGTTTGGTCCCATATCCCCTTTTTTTTAGGGTGGACTTTATTATATTTGGCTACTTATCCATCCCTTCTTTTGTTTAAAAGAAAAAAAATGGCCTATTATGCAAAATGGACAGCTATTTATATGGTGCCAGCCATATTGCTGCTGATAGTTCCATTAACGGCAAGACTATCTATCATTCTATTTGGATTTCTCATGATTCCCTTCTTTATCATAAATGCATATTATTCATCAAAAAATCAGGATAGAGCGCTGGGAAATGACTTTAGTGCAATTTTTGCATTTTCAATAGCAGGACTGGCGAGCAGCTATTTGCCCAATGGAGAAATTACAGCGCTTTCCTTGACAGTATTTGCAGCCTCTATCTTATTTTTTGCAGGCAGCACCTTTTATGTGAAATCTATGATTCGGGAAAAGAAAAACCTTTCCTTCAGGTGGATTTCGTGGATTTATCATGCGGCAGTCCCGCTTGTTTGGCTGATGATGGGTGAATGGATTATAGCAGTCTCGTTTCTTCCCAGTCTATACAGATCTATCGCATTTTATGGAAAGGCATTTTCTCCTAAAAAAATTGGTATTTTTGAGATCGCAAATGCAGCCATTTTCTTCGTCCTGATATTAATAGCGATTAACTAAAAAAAAGCCGGTCTGATTAGACCGGCTTTTCTATTCAATATTGCAAATATCAACAGGACAGTGTTCACATTCAATTTCCATTTTCAAATAATCAAGGTCAAGAATAGTTATTATTCCCTTATTAATAGAAATGGCTCCGGTTTTCCGCAATTCGCTTAAAAGGCGATTTACTACTTCCCTGGAAGTTCCGCAAAAATTGGCCAGTTCCTGATTCGTAAGTGCCACATCTATTACAATTCCTTCTCGAGATCTAGCCCCATAACTATTGGAAAGACGAATCAAAGTGGAATACAGGGCTCCTTTTTTTCCGTGCAAGATCAAATCCCTGAATTTCGTCTGGGTTTTCCGATGCTGAAGGCTCATCCACTTCATAAGCTCCAAGGCCAGCTTATTATCCTTGCTTAATTGATCCTCAAGTGCCTCTTTGTATATAACGGCAGCTTCACCGCTTTCAGTTACTTTAGCATTTAACATATATTTTGGCGAGGAAGAAAACAAAGATAACTCGCCAATCAAATCTCCTTCTGTACACATACGGACTGTTAATTCGCGGCCATCAGGAATAATTTTGCCTACCTGCACTTTCCCGCTCAAGACGATATACAGCTCTTTGGCCTCTGACCCTTCATGAAACAAGAAACTTCATTTTTCAATTTTTACTTTATGGTGAACGGCCAGCAATAATCCTTTTAGCTCTGCTGATATCCCTGTCATTGGCTGCATGTTAAAACCACCTTTTCCCTAAATCATGTCCGTGGGAAAACGAACTTAGTCCGGATAAGTAAACACAAGTATCGGAACTTACTTTTGATTTAAAGGGAAAAATGCAATGCAGTCAACCTTTTCACTAATAAAATTGAAATCAGTATTTTAAGAATGTTTAAAACTTCGGGAAAATAGGTTGCAATTTTTTACTGCAGTTTCTATAATAAGAGGAACATAAATTTATAAATATGTATAGTGTTGATTAAATATACAATATAGCAAGGAAGGGAGCAATTATGAACGTTTCAATTATCGGAACAACCGGATATGGAGGTGCGGAATTGCTCCGCATCCTGCAGCACCATCCTGAATTCAACATAAAATCAATCCATTCAACGAAGGAAGACCTCCCCATTTCGAACGAATATCCGCATTTATACGGAATCATGGACAAAGCTTTACAAAAAATTGATCCCGATCAAATTGCAAAGCAATCAGAAATGGTCTTTCTGGCTACACCCTCAGGGATATCAGGAAAACTGGCTGAAGAATTCTCGGGGAAGGACATTAAAGTAATTGACCTTTCAGGTGACCTAAGAATTCCAGCAGGTGAATATCTTGAGTGGTATAAACACGAGCCTGCTAACGAAACCCTTGTCGAAAAAGCTGTATATGGGCTTTCAGAATGGCATCATAATGAAATAGCTGCGGCTGAATTAATTTCCAATCCCGGCTGTTACCCAACATCGACACTGTTAAGTCTGGCCCCGGTTGTAAAAGAAAACTTGATAGACCCAACAGGTATTATTGTGGACGCTAAATCCGGGGTATCTGGGGCAGGAAGGTCACTTTCAAGAACTTCAAGCTATGCGGAAGCAAATGAAAATTTGCGTGTGTATAAGGTAAACCAGCATCAGCATACACCGGAAATTGAACAGCAGCTCATGAAGTGGAATGCCGGAATAAAACCCATTACCTTCACCACCCATCTCCTCCCAATTACAAGAGGAATCATGACAACCAGCTATGTACAATTAACAAAAGAATATACTACTTCACAGATTCTTGAGCTATTCCAGTCAGTCTATGAGAAACATCCATTCATACGCATACGGCCGGAAAATACTTTTCCTTCTGTAAAAGAAGTGGCAGGCTCCAATTATTGTGATATAGGTGTACATGTTGATTCGCGGACAGGAAGGTTAACAATAGTTTCAGTGATTGATAATTTAATGAAGGGCGCAGCAGGGCAGGCTGTCCAAAATGCCAATATTATGAGCGGGCTGGATGAAGCAGCAGGCCTTGGATTTGTTCCGCTCTACCCATAAGGAGGAATAGCAAATGCCAACATTATCACAAACTGCAGAAGTAACAGAACTATCCTCAGGAAGCATCATTACACCAAAGGGCTTCACTGCAGCCGGCGTACATGCAGGGCTGCGATATTCAAAAAAGGATTTAGGGATTATTTTAAGTGAAACTCCTGCACATTGTGCGGCCGTTTATACAACAAGCCATTTTCAGGCTGCCCCGCTAAAAGTGACACAGGAAAGCATTGCTTCGGAAGGTCTTCTCCAGGCAGTCATCGTTAACAGTGCATGTGCAAATGCGTGTACGGGGGAACAAGGGCTAAAGGATGCCTATCAAATGAGAAATTGTGCTGCAGGCAAGTTCAATTTAAAGGAGCAGCATGTAGCGGTAGCCTCAACAGGTGTTATTGGTGAGTATATGCAAATGGATAAAATTGAAGCGGGCATTCAGATACTGGAACCTGGCAGCGAAACGGTTCATTCAGAAGATTTTCAAACAGCCATTTTAACGACTGATTTAGTGATGAAAAAATGCTGTTATGCGGCAGTCATCGATGGAAAAACGGTCACAATGGGCGGTTCGGCAAAAGGATCGGGGATGATACACCCGAATATGGCGACCATGCTCGCATTTATTACGACTGATGCAAACATAGAAAGCAGTCATTTGCAGACAGCTTTAAAGCAGGTTACTGATCGGACGTTCAATCAGATTACTGTTGATGGAGATACATCAACCAATGATATGGTGTTAGTAATGGCCAATGGAAAAAGCGATACAGATAAGCTTTCCCCGGATCATCCTGATTGGGATATATTCTTGCAGATGCTTGCAAAAACAAGCGAAAGCCTTGCCAAGCAGATAGCAAAGGATGGAGAAGGAGCGACAAAGCTAATCGAAGTTGAGGTATCAGGAACAGAGACTGACGAAGACGCTAGGATGGTTGCCAAACAGATTGTCGGCTCCAACCTGGTCAAAACGGCAATTTATGGAGCGGATGCAAACTGGGGCAGGATTATAGGCGCCATCGGGCAGAGTCCGGCAAATATTAATCCGTTTTCAGTCGATATCGCTATCGGCCCAATCATAATGCTAAAAAATAATGAACCTCAGGCATTCTCAGAGGAAGAAGCAAAAAAATACTTAACAAATCCTACTGTACAAATTTCGGTTGACCTCCATCAGGGTGAAGGAAAAGGAAAGGCATGGGGCTGCGATCTATCCTATGATTATGTCAAAATTAATGCAAGCTATCGTACTTAGGAGGTTGCCAATTGAAGAGTATAGTCATTAAGTGCGGCGGGAGTGTCATGGAAGAATTGGGAGATTCATTTTTTAAGAGTCTGTCAGAACTGAAGAATCAGGGATATCAGCTTGTTTTTGTACATGGAGGAGGTCCTGCCATCAACAAAATGCTGGATCTCTATCAGGTGCCCCATGAATTTATAAATGGTCTAAGGAAAACGACTTCAGAAGTAATGGAAGTTGCAGAAATGGTATTGGCTGGCGATTCAAACCGCAAGCTTACCGCCATGCTCGAAAAGCACGGATTTAAAGCATTTGGAGTAAGTGGAAGTGATGGAGGATTATTTAAAGGAGAGTTTCTGGATCAGGAGAAGCTTGGAATGGTTGGAGAAATTACGAGTGTTAATCGCTCCGTTCTTGAAATGTTATTCAGTGAAGATCTAGTTCCTGTGATAACACCCATTGCAGCTGCGAAAGATGGTACAAAGCTGAATGTTAATGCCGACTATGCAGCGGCCGCAGTTGCCAGCGCCATTCATGCTGAACATTGTATCTTTGTAACAGATGTAAAGGGAATCTTCATTGACGGCAAGATTTCCCCTCATTTGGATACAGAAGAAATTGAACAGCATATAAAAGATGAAAAAATAACAGGCGGGATGATCCCAAAGGTAACTTCGGCAATGAAGGCAATCAGCAAAGGCTTAAATAGTGTAATGATCGTATCAGGCAAGGATAAGTTTTATGAAAATGGCAGTTGGGTCGGTACGAATGTTTCTGCCAAAATGGAGGTTTTCAAATGAGTTATCTATTCCCGACATATGGCCGGTGGGAAGTGGAGCCGGAATCAGCAGAAGGAAGTTATTTAATCGATAAAACCGGAAAACGTTATTTGGATTTCACCTCGGGGATTGGGGTTTGCAATTTAGGGCATCGTCCACCTGCAGTACAAGAAGCAATCAGCACCCAGTTGAATAAATTCTGGCACGTCTCGAATTTGTTTGTACAGGAAAAGCAGGAAATTGCCGCAAAATATCTATCAGAAGCATCTGGCATGGATTATGTTTTCTTTGCCAATAGCGGAGCTGAAGCAAATGAAGCAGCAATCAAGCTCGCAAGAAAAGCAACAGGGCGCCAAAAGCTCATCACTTTCCAGCAGTCTTTTCATGGAAGAACCTTTGCAACCATGGCTGCTACAGGCCAGGATAAAATTAAAAAAGGGTACGGATCCATGCTCGAGACATTTAAATATGTTCCCTTTAATGATTTTAGCGCTTTAAAAGCTGAGATCGATGGAGAAACAGCTGCTGTTATGCTTGAAATTGTCCAGGGGGAAGGCGGCATTCATATAGCTGCGCAGGAGTTCCTTGAGAAAACCGAACAGCTATGCAAAGAAAACGGGGCACTCTTAATTGTTGATGAAATTCAGACAGGTATAGGCAGAACAGGAAAGGCTTTTGCATTCCAGCATTTTAATCTGGATCCTGATATCATAACTTCAGCCAAAGGGCTGGGTAGTGGGTTGCCAATCGGTGCAGTGATTGGGAAGAAAGAATTAGAAGAAGTTTTTGGACCAGGCAGCCACGGCTCAACATTCGGGGGTAATCCGATCAGCATTGCAGCCGCTATTGCTACACTGAAAACCGTTTTTGAGGAAGAATTTTTAAAGGATGTGCAGGAAAAGAGCGTCTATCTGTCTAATAAATTGACAGAACTGCTTGAACCGATCCCAGCGGTGAAGGAAGTACGCCAGCTTGGAATGATGATTGGCATTGAAACAGATGTAAATCTTCCATCCTTGTTAAAGGAGTTAAGGGAAAAGGGGTTGCTGGCCTTGCCGGCAGGGGAAAATGTATTGCGCTTGCTGCCTCCTCTGACTGCAACAGCAGCAGAAATAAATGAAGCGGCCGAAACTCTTAAATCCACACTATTGGAATACTCTAAATCAGCTGTGTAGGCTGTATTATTTTTCATTAAAATGCATAAAAATTAGTAAGTTCATATAAATATACAGATAGCTTCGAGGTGTTGATAATGGAAGGTTACCTTCATTTAAAAAGCGGCCATTCTTATAAGGGCCAGTGGCTGACAAATCAGCCTGAAAAGGATATAGAGGGAGAAATCGTATTTTTTACAGGGATGACAGGCTACCAGGAAGTTTTGACAGATCCTTCATATAAAGACCAAATTATAGTTTTTACGTATCCTTTGATCGGAAATTATGGGATCAATGAATCAGATTTTGAGAGCAAGAAACCTCATGTGGCCGGGGTTATTGTCTATGAAGGAAGCAAAAGCCCTTCCCATTATAAATCAGCCTATACATTGGAGGAATATTTGCAAAAATGGAACATCCCCTTAATGGGGCATATGGATACAAGGGCTATCGTAAAGAAAATCCGTGCAGAAGGCAGTATGCCTGCAAAAATGACCTTAAATGAGAGTGCAGGAGCCGAATCATTTCTACTCCATAAAGATAAAAAGGTTTGTAAAGTTTCTTCAGAAGTGATTGAGATTCATGGTGAAGGAAAAAACCATGTCGTGGTAATTGATTTTGGAGCAAAGAAATCAATCGTAGACTCTTTACTAAAAAGATCCTGCAAGGTCACATCCGTTCCTTTTAACACAAAAATGGAAGAAATAAAAAAATTAAACCCTGATGGAGTAGTGCTTTCCAATGGGCCAGGAGATCCAAAGGAACTAATAGGCATATTGCCGGAAGTGAAAAAAATACTGGAGCAGTATCCAACATTGGGTATCTGCCTGGGACACCAGCTGGCAGCATTGGCTTTTGGCGGAAATACCAAAAAGCTGTCATTCGGCCACAGGGGAGCAAATCACCCGGTTGCAGATATGAAAAAGGGCACTGTTTTTATGTCCTCACAAAACCATAGCTATGTGGTGGATGAAGAAAGCTTAAAAGCTACAGGCTTTAAAACACGATATGTAAATCTGCACGACCAGTCAGTTGAAGGCCTAATGCATCAAATGCTGCCAATCCAGACTGTCCAGTTCCATCCGGAAGCCCATCCGGGACCGGCAGACGGAGATTATATTTTTGATGAATTCATGATCATGATAAAAGCCGAGAATAGGAGAGTTTTTGCTTATGCCTAAAGACACCAGTATCCAATCCATTTTAGTGATCGGCTCAGGCCCGATTGTTATAGGCCAGGCCGCAGAATTTGATTACGCAGGCACACAGGCATGTGCGGCTTTAAAAGAAGAAGGCTATAAGGTTATCCTCGTAAATAATAATCCGGCCACCATTATGTCTGACAAGGCTTTTGCAGATAAAATTTATTTTGAGCCGCTGACTGCTGATAGCCTTGAAAAGATTATCAGCAAAGAACTTCCCGATGGGCTGCTTGCCACTCTGGGAGGTCAGACCGGCCTTAATTTGGCTTTTCAGCTGAGTGAAGCAGGCGTTCTGGAGCGTTATGGAGTGAAGCTTTTGGGCAGCAGCATTGAATCAATTAAGAAAGGCGAAGATCGTGAAGCATTTCGAAAATTGATGAAGGAACTTAATGAGCCTGTTCCTGAAAGCATCATTGTCCATGAAATTGAAGATGCCATTCAGTTTGCCCGTGAAATAGGATTTCCAATTATTATCCGCCCTGCTTACACTCTTGGGGGAACAGGGGGCGGCATAGCCGAGGACTTTGATGAATTAACTTCCCTGGTGGAGAGCGGCTTAAAAGAAAGTGCCATTAATCAATGCCTGATCGAAAAGAGCATCGCGGGCTTTAAGGAAGTTGAGTACGAGGTAATGCGTGATTCAAAGAATACATGCATCACTATTTGTAATATGGAGAATATCGATCCTGTTGGGGTCCACACAGGTGATTCAATTGTAGTCGCCCCATCGCAGACCTTAACGGATGATGAATATCAGATGCTTAGGTCAGCTTCTATAAAGATTATATCTGAGCTTGGAATTATTGGCGGGTGCAATATTCAATTTGCCTTAGATCCTAACAGTAAAAATTATTATTTGATTGAAGTAAATCCTAGGGTTAGCCGCTCATCGGCTCTCGCTTCCAAAGCAACAGGCTATCCCATTGCCAGAATGGCTGCAAAGCTGGCGGTCGGGTATAACTTATCCGAAATTATCAACCCGGTTACAGGTGACACATTTGCAAGCTTTGAGCCTGCTCTCGATTATGTCATTGTAAAATTCCCAAAATGGGCTTTTGATAAATTCCCGTCTGCAGACCGCAAGCTGGGTACTCAAATGAAAGCAACCGGGGAAGTAATGGGTATCGACCGTAATTTGGAGAGGGCTCTAATGAAGGCAGTTCATTCACTTGAAGGAAAAGGCATTGACCTCAAGAATCCCGCATTATCCGCTAAAACAAACGAAACTCTTGAAGAATTGCTGAAAAAACAAACGGATGAGAGATTCTTTATTTTGATGGAATTAATTCGGAGAGATTATTCTTTAGAGGTATTGCATAACATCACCAAAATAGATTATTTTTACCTAAATTTATTCCAGGGGCTTGTGGAATTCGAAAATAACATTGCTGCTTTAACATTTGAGGAAGCAACAAAAGAAGAACTCCAGATTTTTAAGGAAAAAGGGTTCAGTGATAAATATTTGGCAATGGAATGGAAGACATCTGAGCAAGCAGTCAGGAATAAACGCAAAGACTTGGCTATTCTGCCAGCATACAAAATGGTCGATACATGCGCTGCTGAATTCGAAGCGCATTCCAATTATTATTACTCAAGCTATTATGGTGAAAATGAACAAGTAAAAACTGATAAAAGGAAGGTTCTTATTATCGGAAGCGGTCCAATCCGGATTGGCCAGGGCATTGAATTTGATTATTGTTCCGTCCAAGGAGTGTTTGCTTTGAAAGAAGCTGGTGTTGAAACGATCATGATCAATAACAACCCTGAAACGGTCAGCACCGATTATACAACTGCAGACAGACTTTATTTTGAGCCATTAATACTTGAAGACATTTTAAATGTTATCGAAGCAGAGGGAGTAACAGAAGTTATTGTCCAGATGGGTGGACAGACGGCGTTGAATCTGGCAGCAGAATTGGAAGCATACGGCCTGACCTTGCTTGGAACTGACTCGAAAACAATAGATGCATTAGAAGACCGCAAGCTTTTTTATAAGCTTCTGGATGATTTGGAAATTCCACGTCTTGAAGGTGATGTCGTCTATTCTGAAAACCAGCTATATGAAGCTGTTGAGAAAATTGGTTTTCCTATTTTAGTCCGTCCTTCATATGTAATCGGCGGCAAGGGGATGGAGCGCATTGGATCAGTTTCTGAATTGGAAAGCTATTTAACCAAAGGGGATGTCCCTTATCCGATTCTCATCGACCAATTTATGCATGCTTCAGAAGCTGAACTAGATTTAGCAGCTGATGGAAATTATATTTGTGTACCGGCCATTATGGAGCATATTGAAAAAACGGGAGTCCATTCGGGAGATAGCATGTCAGTTCTTCCTCCCCAGAATTTATCAGAAAATGTACAGAAGAAAATGCTCTCGTATGCAAAATCAATTGTTCAAAAGCTTCAATACAAGGGGCTCATGAATATCCAGTATATCGTTGATAGAGAAGACGTGTATATTCTTGAAGTAAACCCGCGGGCAAGCCGTACCGTTCCTATTATCAGCAAAGTCACAGGTGTTCAGCTGGTACAAATTGCGACAAAAATATTGCTTGGGAAATATTTATTGTCGAAGGATGAAATACCTGTCACTGAGAACCTTCCATTTGTTTGTGTTAAATATCCGGTATTTTCAAATTACGCTTTGAAAGGCTTGGATTCCAAAGTCGGCCCTGAGATGAAATCAACTGGAGAGGGTATATCCCTTGCACCAAGCTATAAAGAAGCCATAAGGAAATCCTTCCATACAGGATTAAAAAACACCTTGAACAGGAAAGTAGTTATAGCAGCAGATTTGAATCCTGATGAGCTTTCCGATTATTTGAAAGAAGCAAAAGCCGAGGCGGTTTATTTAAAAGAAAATGAAGATAAATGGGATATTAAGGAAACACTTGCTTTATATAATCCTAATCAGCAGGAAAAAGATAGAAGAATGAGGGAAATGGCCACTAAGAACAGGATTTTAACCTTTACTGAAAAAGAAACCCTAATTGCACTCCTGAAATCAATGTCAGTTGAGGAGTGGGATGTTCAATCAATCGAGGATTGGCATCAAGCAAAAAGCAACAACCATTCAGCATCTCCAATAAAGGAAGTGAGCGTATTATGATATCAATTCAGGCGGCCGAAAAGAGTCTTAATATAACAGGAAAGGATTTTTTAACTCTTGCCGATTTTTCGTCTGAGGAAATTAAAGGCCTCTTAGAAAAAGCAAAGCAATTAAAAGATGCACATTTGCAAGGGGAAACATCTTCCCCTCTTAAAGGAAAAATTCTCGGGATGATCTTCGAAAAATCATCAACCCGCACGAGAGTTTCGTTTGAAGCAGGCATGATTCAGCTGGGAGGCCATGCCCTCTACCTTAATAGCCAGGATTTGCAGCTGGGAAGAGGAGAGAGCATTGCGGATACCGCCAAAGTACTGTCGCAGTACGTTGATGCTATCATGATACGCACTTTCTCGCATGAAAAGATAAAACAACTCGCCCATCATGCAACAATTCCGGTAATTAACGGCCTGACAGACCTATACCACCCATGTCAGGCATTGGCCGATCTTTTAACCATACAGGAGAAGAAAGGAACCTTGGAAGGGCAAACACTGGTTTATGTCGGTGATGGCAATAATGTAGCGCATTCACTGATGATTGCTTCCGCTAAAATGGGCGTTAATATCACCATTGCATGCCCGGAAGGCTACGAGCCAGACCCATCAGTTCTAAAGATATCAAAAGAATTCGCGGCACAAAGCGGTTCCGAAGTTAAGGTCTCCCATAATGCTGAGGAAGCAGTTAAAGATTCCGATGCGATTTATACAGACGTCTGGACGAGTATGGGACAGGAAGCCGAAAATGAGCAAAGGCTTAAAGATTTTGCACAATACCAGGTTAATGAATATCTTGTCCAAAAAGCTAAAAAAGATTACGTCTTTTTACACTGCTTGCCTGCTCATCGCGGTGAGGAAGTCACAGCAGGAGTCATTGACGGCAGCAACTCTGAAGTCTTCCAACAGGCAGGAAACCGGCTCCATGTACAAAAAGCGGTTCTTTCAGAAATTTTATAATAAGAAAGCCATCTCCAGCTGGAGATGGCTTTTGCATATTAAGACAGAAAATAAACTAGTGGCCCTACAATAAAACAGTAAATGGCAAAATATTTCAGATTCCCTTTAGCCATAATGTTCATAAACCACTTCAGGGAGAAGTAGGAAGCAACAAGAGATGCAAAAAAGGCAAGTGTATAAGGTAGGGCATAGTCAGTTAAATTCGGGTCTTTTATAATATCGTTAAAGCCCAGAATCATACCGCCGACACTTACGGGTATATACAGCAGGAAAGAAAATCGTAAAGCTGTTTCCTGTTTCATCCCAAGACCCATTGCCGCAACGATTGTTGCGCCAGAGCGGCTGATGCCCGGTATTAGGGCAACTGCCTGGGCAAGGCCTACGATAATCGCATCTTTCACGGATAATTCAGCATCATTCTTGCGGCCCTTCATATTACGGATTAGCCACAGCGCAAGACCGGTAACAATAAGTGTTATGCCTACAGTTTTAATGCTCGCGAGATTCTCATCAATAAAATCTTCAAATAATATTCCAATTACACCTGCAGGTATCGTTCCAATAATTAAGTAAATAATAAATCGAAAGTCAGCTTCCGCCCGTTTATCTTTTGTCGTAATATAAGCAAGCCCATTGCTTATCAGCCTCATAATATCTTCGCGATAGATAATTAGAACAGCAAATAGCGAGGCAGTATTTACGAGCAATGCGAAACTCATGCCTTTAATTTCAAGCCCGAAAAAATACTCAGCAATCTCCAAGTGTCCACTTGAAGAAATCGGAATTGGCTCGGTAAAACCTTGAAATAGTCCTAAAAATAAATATTTCAGCAATAAGAAAAAATCTTCCACTTATAAATCCTCCAACTATGAAATCTCATACCTTCTCATTTAACTATAATAAGCACGAATGTGTAAAGTAATAACAGGCCTATTGCAAAAATAAGGAAAATAAATTCTTATTAGGAAAGCCAATGCCAATAGTTACACACATGAGGAAACCTTGAGTGGAAATAATAAAAAATGATTTAAGATTAAAGGAGGTATTTGCATGGGGCAAAATAGACAATTTAAGCCAGGGCAAAAAGCGCCGAACAATGGAATTTATATTGAAATCGGTGAAACAGGAAGCAACGTCAATAACCCTCAAATGCTTAAATTGAGAGCCGGAGACCAATTTCCGGAGGCTTCCAACCATAACCGCGTCTGGACATATAAAAGAAAGCCTTAAATCTGATTAGCCATTAGCAAAATGGGGAAAAAGCATAAGAAACTTCTCGAGCCATCCCATTTGTGGATGGCTTTCAGTTTTTTGCAAATCGTCTTAACTTTTCGCTGTTTGCCTCCTTTCAATCTGACTAATCAACCTTGCCACATCTCGCTCCATGGAGGATAAAGCATTGCTAACCATCTTAAAGCATTTGACTGCAGAAAACTTTACATAAGCAGAAATTGGATTATAATAAAAGTAAAGGTCAAAGAAGGTCAAAAAGGAGGGCTCTTATAATGGATCTTAATCGAATGACAGAGCGGATGCAGGAAGGATTGTTGAATGCACAGTCAATTGCCACAAGGGAACATCATCAGGAAGTAGATGAAGCCCATTTATTCCTGGCCTTAATGGATCAGGAGGATAACCTGATTAAATCGATCCTGTCTAAATTACAGATTCCTGCCGATTCTTTCATAAATAAAATGCATGAAGCTTTACGGAAAAAACCCCAAGTGTCAGGGTCAGGAGCTGAACAAGGCAAGCTGTATATTACCGGTAAATTGCAGCGCCTCCTGGCAGAAACGGAAAGGTTTATGAAGGAATATGAAGACGAATACATGTCTGTAGAACATGTTTTTATAGCATCAGCTGCAGAAGCAGAATCGGACTCGGCAGCCATTTTAAAATCATATGGTATCAATAAAGAAAAAGTGGAGAATGCCATTAAGGAAATCAGGGGGAATCAAAGAGTGACATCTCAAAATCCAGAATCCACATATGAAGCATTGAAAAAATACGGAAGAGATCTTGTTGCAGAGGTTAAGGAAGGGAAGGTTGATCCGGTTATCGGCAGGGACAGTGAAATCCGACATGTGATTCGCATCCTTTCAAGGAAAACCAAGAACAACCCTGTTCTCATCGGTGAACCGGGTGTAGGTAAAACAGCTTTAGTAGAAGGCCTGGCACAGCGGATTGTCCGCAGGGATGTTCCAGAGGGCTTAAAGGACAAAACCATTTTTGCATTAGATATGAGTGCCCTGATTGCTGGTGCAAAGTTCAGGGGTGAATTTGAGGAAAGATTGAAGGCTGTTCTGAATGAAGTGAAAAAAAGCGAAGGCAGAATCCTCCTTTTTATCGATGAACTGCATACAATTGTGGGAGCAGGTAAAACCGAAGGAGCCATGGATGCAGGGAATATGCTAAAGCCAATGCTTGCGAGAGGAGAACTGCACTGCATTGGTGCGACAACACTTGAAGAGCACAGGAAATATATTGAAAAGGATCCGGCACTTGAACGTCGCTTTCAGCAGGTGTTAGTACAGGAGCCGGATGTAGAAGATACCATCTCCATTTTAAGGGGTCTAAAAGAGCGTTTTGAAATACATCATGGGGTCAATATTCACGATAGAGCCCTGGTAGCTGCTTCAACATTATCCGATCGCTATATTACAGATCGCTTTTTGCCGGATAAAGCGATTGATATAGTTGATGAGGCATGTGCCATGATTAGGACGGAAATCGATTCCATGCCTTCTGAATTGGATGAAGTAACAAGGCGGGTAATGCAGCTGGAAATTGAGGAAGCTGCACTAAGGAAAGAAAATGATGAAGCAAGCAAAGCAAGGCTTTCTGTTCTCCAGAAGGAGCTTGCAGAATTAAAAGATCAGGCCAACAGCATGAAAGCAAAATGGCAGCTTGAAAAGGAAGGCATTCAGAAAGTGCAGGAAAAGCGGGAACAGCTTGAAAAAATGCGCCGGGATCTGGAAGAAGCCGAAAATAATTACGATTTAAATAAGGCTGCCGAACTTCGCCACGGAAAAATCCCTTCTCTGGAAAAAGAGCTAAGGGACATGGAAAATGCCGTTAATGAGAATCAAGGTGAGAGGCTTTTAAGAGAGGAAGTTACTGAAGAAGAAATTGCTGGCATTGTTGCAAGATGGACTGGGATTCCAGTCGCAAAGCTTGTAGAAGGAGAAAGGGAGAAACTTCTGCGGCTCGAAAGCATTTTACACGAGAGAGTAATTGGCCAGGATGAAGCTGTCCAGCTTGTTTCTGACGCAGTTTTAAGAGCCAGGGCAGGTATAAAAGATCCCAATCGTCCGATTGGTTCATTTATTTTCCTGGGACCGACCGGAGTAGGGAAAACAGAGCTCGCTAAAGCCCTGGCTCAATCACTGTTTGATAGTGAAGAGCAGATTATTCGGATCGACATGTCCGAATATATGGAAAAACATGCTGTTTCAAGATTGATTGGAGCACCTCCGGGGTATGTAGGATATGAGGAAGGCGGACAGCTTACAGAGGCAGTCCGAAGAAAGCCTTATTCTGTTATCCTGCTGGATGAAATTGAGAAGGCCCATCCGGAAGTATTTAATATCCTGCTTCAAATGCTCGATGATGGACGGATCACAGATTCGCAGGGAAGGACAGTAGACTTTAAAAATACTGTCATTATCATGACTTCCAATATCGGTTCTCATTTTCTGCTGGAACGTTCAGAGAGGGAAGAAATAAATGAAGAAACCAGAAGCAAAGTAATGGGGAATCTGCGCAGCCATTTCCGTCCTGAATTCTTAAACAGAGTGGACGAAATGATCTTGTTTAAGCCTTTGGCGCTGAATGAAATAAAAGAAATTGTTTCTAAATTAGTAACTGAGCTCAAATCAAGATTATCGGACCAGCATATTAAGCTTAGTATAAATGAGAACGCAAAGGAATATATTGCAGAAAACGCATTCGATCCTGTCTATGGAGCAAGGCCGCTGAAGCGTTTTATCCAAAGAAATGTAGAAACAGCCCTGGCAAGAAAAATAATAGCAGGACAAATCCAGGACCATAGTGAAGTTGTTATTTCTGCTGACAGCGGAAAAATAGAGCTAGTGATAAAATAAATCCGGCTAAATTAAAAGAATCATCCTGACAGACGTCAGGATGACTCTTTTAAAGTCGGCATAATCTCTGAAGAATTGCCTCTGATTAGTGAAGTCCTTCTTTCCCAGCTGGCCCCTCAGGAATAATCGAAGCAACAACAAAAATTAGGATAGATGTTCCAACTGCCAGGATGCTGCCGGTTACAAAATCATAATGCGCTCCAAGCATCGAAGAAACCACGTACGTTAACATTTGAACAAGAAGGAAAGTCCAGAAAAATGTCCAAAAGAATTTCATCCATTTCACCTCTAACATAATTAAATCCCTTTTCATATTAGCATAAGCTGTTCAATAAATAAATTGATTTTTACAACATACACAAGTACTTTTCAGTGGATGGTCCTATTAAGAGGAAAACGAAAATATAAAAAGAAAGCTGGAAGCTGGCAGGATGTTGAACTTGTCTAAAACTGGGCAAATCTCCCTTTCATTTTATTTATATATACATACATTATTATGAACAAACTGCAAAGGAGTTTTACTATGGAAAGCCGGAACTTTCAATTGGATACCGAATGGTGCATGATTCATTACCCAGATAAACCAAGTGGTTTCGGAATTCTGATTATTGGGGATGATAGGCACTTTGTTGATGAGAACAGCAGCTTTTGGACACAAAATGAAGGGAAGCACTCATTAATCAGGAAACTTAGGGAACAAGGCTATACCGTTTTTTATTCCAACCTTTACGGGAGAAACTGGGGCAGTGATAAAGCAGTCGATAATGCTAAATGTTTATACGAGCATATAGTCCGAACAGAAATTATAAATGAAAAAATTCACATTATCGCTGAAGGTATGGGATCTCTCGTCGCTCTAAAATTAATCCGTGCAATGGACCAAATGATACGTTCAGCGGTACTAATTAATCCGATAGTGTCATTAAAGCATCATTTAGAACAGGAAAAGGAGCATAAATTCTTTTATAAAAAACTTTTAAAGGAGCTTGCATTTTCTTATGAAATTGAGACTGGGAAAATAGCTGACGTACTAAGCAGCCATGAAGAAAATCTCACAGAAGGACTTAAAGTCCCTGTTAGAATCATTCAAATTCTTTCAGGTGGAAGAGCATATAAGCAATCAGACTATTTGAAAAAAAGGTCTGTAAAATGGGAAAATGAAAATGCCCCCATAACTGTTTTTTATATGCTTCCTGACAAAAAACAGCGGATTTCTTCTCAAATAACGAGCTTCTTTAGAAAATATGAAAAGGAGCTATAGCAGTCGCCTTTGTGATGCTAAGAAATAAATACAATCCCTAAAGCATAGGATACATTGAGTATGCTTTGAGGAGGATAAAAGATGGACAGGGCAGTAATATTAGGTACATTTGAATTCGTTGGATTCAGCCTGTGTAAATTTCTGCTTGATCAGGGCTGTATGATAGATGGAATCCATATTAATAATGGGGAGGAAGAACCTTATCTAAACGAGAAGCGTTTGGAAATTGGGCGCAATGCAAATTTCTATGAAATGAACTACTCTGAATGGCTGGAAACTACAAAGGAAATACAGGAAGATTCAGTACTCTTTATTGATTTTTATGATCTCTATATAAAGAATAATCTTTTCTCTTTAAGAGAAAATGAGCTTATAGAGAAATATTTTATTAATAATTTGAATGAATTGAAGAAATACCGTTCTAAAATTGTGTTTCTATTCCCGCTTCAGTGGCAGAAAGATATAAACCGGGCACACAGCCGCTGTGAAACAGCGATTGAACTTCTTAAAGAAAATAACATTGTAGTATATTCCTTTTATCTGCCTGCGGTTTATGGTCCCTGGCAGCCGGAGGAATTTATCTTTCATCAGGCTTTAGCTGATCGAAAAAGGACAGTATTAAGTAACCGGGAGTGGAATCATGATGCTATTTTTATAGATGATCTCATTCATTCCATAATAGAGGAAGCAGATCAAATGCAAGGAGGAGCCTATTTATTAAAAAGCAGCCTCCCGGGTCATTGGCAAAAATGCGCTGAATATTTGTCATTAGAATATAGCAAGAATCACAGATACGATGACTTGGGAAAAGGTAAAATAATAGAAAAAACAGTGAAGAATTCAGTAAATTTCTCAGAGGGCCTGGAAAAGCAAAGGAGACACTTAAATACCTTATTGAACAGGAATGGGTATTGAATAAGAAAAAAATCATTCCAATTACCATATAGACAAGGTAGAATTAAAATAGTTTGGTAAAATAAACCGGACTTACCATCATGTATGAAGTGAAAGCGGAAAGCAGCTTTTACAGAGAGGCGGAGAAAAAGGAGATGCATAAGACAATAAAGAAATTTGGGATCCTTCTTTTGTGCCTTCTTTTATTGGTCTCCTGCGGACAAGCAATGTCCACGGGAAAACTTGAGAAAGCTGGATTATTAGTACCCGATACAGTGAACGACCAGGTATGGGGAACCAAAGGCTATAAAGGAATGTTAAAGATTCAATCCCAATATAATGTAGAGGTTTTTTATAAAGAAGGCATGAACTCCGAGATGGTCGTAGAAAGGGCTGTCAAAGAGTTTGACCAAAAAGGTGTAAATCTGATTTTCGGCCATGGCAATGAATACGTGGAATACTTTAATAACATCTCAAAAAAATATCCACATATCCATTTTGTCAGTTTTAATGGAAACGCCAAAAAAGACAATACAACCAGCTTAAATTTTGAAGCTTATGCGATGGGCTTTTTCGGGGGCATGGTAGCTGGCCATGTGACCAAAACAGAAACTGTTGGCGTACTTGCGGCATTTGAATGGCAGCCAGAAGTAGAAGGATTCTATGAAGGTGCCAATCATGCTAATAAAAATGTTAATGTAGAAATCCAATATGTCGGGAACTGGGACAATGACCAAAAGGCTATTAAACTGCTCGATAAGCTCATTTCCAAAGACACTGATGTTGTCTATCCTGCCGGTGATGGGTATAATGTTCCTGTTATCGAAAAACTAAAAGAAAAAGGACTGTATGCCATCGGCTTTATATCCGATCAGTCCGACCTGGGCGAATCAGTCGTCCTAACAAGCACAGTACAGCATGTCGATGTTTTGTATGAATTAGTGGCAGAGAAATTCAACAAAGGTGAATTGGATTCGGGAAACCTTTCCTTTGATTTTCAAGATGAAGTCATCTCACTAGGAAAGTTCAGCCCTATTGTAGACGAAGAGTTCAAAAAGGAATTAAATGCTGCCATTGAAGAGTACAAAAAGACAGGCAAACTGCCAAATGAATAAAAAACAGAACGATACATAGGAGGTACCACCAGATGCAGCCAAACGATAAAACAATGGAATTCATGCAAATCGCCATGAAATACATGCCTGAAGCCAAACAACAACTGGACGAAGCAGGCATCGAACTTTCCATGGAAATGATCCAGCCATTCATGAACCTCTTCACTAAAGTTATGAACGAAGCCTACGAAATGGGCAAAGCAGACGCACTGAAAGAAAATGATTAAATGGAGGAACCAGCCTGTGGGGGCTGGTTTCTTTTGTTGTGGTGAGGTGTTATAAGAAGGTGTGTGCAGCCCGCTGAATTTTGTAAGTGCTAGCGATATTCCCAGCCTAAAAGGATGAAGAGTCCCCTCTTCATCCTCTCAACTTATTTCTTCAAAAACTGTTCAAGGAACGGGCTAGCTTTTTTCAGCAATGGCTTTAACTGACTGGCTGATGTCATGAGTGTGTCTATGTTGTTCATAAGTTCCTCGTAATTAATGTTGTTAAGTAAATGATTTACCTTTCCGTTTAAACTGTCATCCTCTTGAGGGCGCCGGCTTCCGCCAAACAGCCAGTCATCATTCTGATGCCTGCTTCTTCTTTCAAGATCTTTTTCAAAATCTTCTTCACCCTGCTTTTCTTCCTCCAGGTGCCTGTTTCTTCTCGCATTTGGTCCGAACAAGAATTGGGTAAACGGGTCTGTCTCTTGTTCATCTTCGTCTTTGATATTGTATTCCTCATCTTGCATATGCGGTCCTCCTCCTTTCAGATGCCTATATAACAACATATGTAGGAAGCTTCTGTTGCGTATGGACATTTGTGGAGTAAGATAAAGGGCAGTGTTTAAAAAGTGTTGCGTTTTTATAACTATTTTTGATAAAATTAGTACCAAGTCATAATAATTGATAATAATATATATGAAATATGAACGAATGTGCTTTGTAAATAATATGGGGAAAACAGAAAGGGAGTGGGGCTCCATGAATGCAGGAGTTTTTGGGATTGGAAGATATCTGCCTGAAAAAGTGGTGACAAATGCTGACTTGGAGAAAATCGTAGATACTTCGGATGAATGGATTCGGACAAGGACTGGAATTGAAGAAAGAAGAATTGCGGATGATAACATGGATACATCAGACATGGCTTATGAATCAGCAAGGAATGCCTTGGATAACGCGGGGGTTGCAGCTGAGGATTTAGATATGATTCTGGTCGCAACGGTTACTCCTGATCACCCGTTTCCTTCTGTTGCCTGCATGCTGCAAGAACGTCTGGGAGCAGTAAAGGCAGCTGCAATGGATGTCAGTGCTGCGTGTGCAGGATTCATGTATGGTATCATAACAGGTAAACAATTTATTGAAACAGGGACATATAAACATGTATTAGTAGTAGGTGTAGAAAAATTATCAAAAATTACTGATTGGAATGACCGGAACACAGCTGTTTTATTTGGTGACGGAGCAGGCGCTGTTGTGCTGGGGCCAGTTTCTGATGGAAGGGGCATTCTTTCGTTTGAACTGGGTGCGGATGGAACAGGAGCTAAGCATCTTTACCAGGATGAACATATCATTATGAACGGACGCGAAGTATTTAAATTTGCGGTCCGCCAAATGGGTGAAAGCTGTATTAATGTACTGGATAAAGCAGGTCTTTCAAAAGAGGATGTGGATTTTCTTATTCCGCACCAGGCAAATATCCGAATCATGGAAGCGTCCAGGCAAAGGCTTGAACTCCCAGTTGAAAAAATGTCAAAAACAATTCATAAATATGGAAATACTTCAGCTTCTTCCATTCCGATTGCGTTGGTTGAAGAGCTTGAAGCTGGCAAAATTAAAGATGATGATCTGCTTGTGATGGTTGGTTTTGGCGGGGGATTAACTTGGGGTGCCATTGCCATGCGCTGGGGAAGATAAAGAAAGCAATAGTAAATATTATTAAACCATTTGATGATATTCTAAAAGGAGCTGCAATCATAATGGATAAGAGAAGAGTTGTCGTTACAGGCATTGGTGCTGTAACACCACTTGGAAATAATACAGAAACGACATGGAACAATATTAAATCAGGGGTATCCGGAGTAGGCCCTCTAACAAGATTAAATGCTGAAGAGTATCCAGCTAAAGTGGCTGCGGAAGTAAAGGATTTCAATCCTGAAGAGTATATGGACAAAAAAGATGCCAGAAAGATGGACCGCTTTACACATTATGCTGTTGCGTCTTCATTGATGGCGGTAAAAGATGCCAACCTTCAGATTACTGATGATAATGCACATCGTATTGGTGTGTGGATCGGATCCGGCATCGGAGGAATGGAAACCTTTGAAAACCAGTATGAGACATTTTTGAAACGCGGATACAGAAGGGTGAGCCCGTTTTTTGTTCCAATGATGATTCCGGATATGGCCACTGGCCAGGTCTCCATTTACCTCGGAGCAAAAGGATTTAACTCATGTACCGTTACGGCATGTGCAACAGGAACAAACTCCATTGGCGATGCCTTTAAGGTCATCCAGCGGGGGGATGCTGATGCGATGGTCACTGGCGGAGCAGAAGCGCCAATCACGAAAATGTCTGTGGCAGGTTTCTGTGCAAATACGGCTCTATCCACTAATCCAGATCCGAAAACGGCCAGCCGTCCATTCGATCAAAATCGGGACGGATTTGTCATCGGTGAGGGAGCAGGCGTTGTCGTACTTGAGGAATTGGAGCATGCACTTGCACGCGGAGCTAAAATCTATGCTGAAATTGTAGGATATGGAGCAACTGGAGATGCTTATCACATAACCGCTCCGGCACCAGGCGGAGAAGGCGGAGCACGAGCGATGAAAATGGCAATCGAAGACGGCGGTTTAAAACCAGAGGATATCGATTATATTAATGCTCATGGAACGAGCACAGATTATAATGACAAATTTGAAACATTGGCAATTAAAGAGGTGTTTGGCGAGCATGCCTACAAATTGGCGGTAAGCTCGACTAAGTCGATGACAGGCCACCTGCTTGGAGCAGCGGGCGGAATTGAAGCCATTTTTACAGTGCTGGCAATGAATGAAGGAATATTGCCTCCAACGATTAATCTTGTAACACCGGATCCTGAATGTGATCTTGATTATGTACCAAACAAATCAAGGGAAAAAGAAATAAAGGCTGCAATGAGCAATTCATTAGGATTTGGCGGCCATAATGCAACAATTGTTTTTAAAAAATATGATTAATTGAAGAAGCTGACTCAAAAGGCCGTTAAATGACGGCCTAAATGAGTCAGCTTTTTATTTTGCAAAATATATTTATTCATCTATTTGTAATCTTTTTTGTATGCCAGCAAAGAACTAAAGTTCACTAACCTACATAAAATTTTAAGAAGTTATCTGAGATTAGGGGTGGAATAATGGGGTAGTCAGAACAGATAAATGGCTTAAAGAAAGCTTTAACAATCCGATTGATATTTGTGAAAAACTGTTGGATTCCTTCAATGAGACAAATTCAAGAAAAATATATCAATACTTAAAAAGCTTTGGAATGTATAAGCCTGACCGGAACAGCCAGAATACGTTCAGGGAATTAAGAGAAAAAGACGCATGGCGCCTTGTTGAAAAGATATATTTAAAATATAAGCACAAATGGGCAGGACCAGACATTGATGTATACATTTTTCCGGCAGCAGCCGGGGGACTATTTTCAAGAAAGGCAGGGAAATCAGGGGTATCATTTAAAAACATGCTGTTTCTATTTTTGACTCCAGACTTAGATGAAAAGGAATTGGAGGCCCTATTCGTTCATGAATACCACCATTCGTGCCGGATTAACAGCCAGAGAAAGAGCTTGGAAGAATACACTTTGCTGGATTCCATTATCCTGGAAGGTTTGGCTGAGCATTCTGTTGAAATGTATGTCGGTAAAGAGTATAGAGGAAAATGGTGCACTTTATATTCAAATGAAGAGATTAGGCATCTATGGGAAAAAGTACTCAAAGATCATTTAAAGATGAGAAAAGAGGAGAGGCTTCATCAGAAATTATTATATGGTGAAAGTCCCTACCCAGAATTGCTGGGATATGCAGTCGGATATGAAATTATTAGAGAGTACAGAGAGAAAAAAAGTTTTTCTACAAAACTTTCTTTTATTGCGCCATCCGAATATTTTGTAAAGCCAACTTTATTTAAACTGGATATATAAACGCTTTAAAGCCCTAAAGGGAGGGCTTTTTTTCTAGTCTAAAAAAATGAATCTTAACAAATTTTAAAAAAATCTTGCAATTGTAATAACTTTGTAATAATATTTTAGACAAATAGAATGAATTAACAGAATAATTCGAAAAGGTAAGAGGTGTCCCATGAGCGCTAAATCCCATTCACATAATGACACACCTTTGCTAGAGGTGAAAAATTTAGAAACAGCTTTTTCTATAGATGGTACATATTACAATGCTGTTGATAACGTTTCTTTCCGTGTTAAGCCTAGGCAAATAGTCGGAATCGTAGGAGAGTCCGGCTGTGGTAAATCTGTAATGAGTCTTTCAGTCATGCAGCTTTTGCCGAAAGGAATAGGAAAAATCCGCAATGGAGAAATTTTATTTGATGGTGTTCACCTGGAGAATATGACAGATTCAGAGATTAATAAGATTAGGGGAAAGGATATCGCAATGATATTCCAGGAGCCCATGACTTCATTAAATCCAGTCTTCTCTATCGGCTTTCAGTTGCAGGAAGTATTATTCAACCATATGAAAATATCAAAAAAGGAAGCTCGCCTTAAAAGTATTGCACTTTTAAAAAGTGTAGGAATTTCAAGGCCAGAAAAGATTGTTGATGAATATCCGCACCAGCTTTCAGGCGGTATGAGGCAAAGGGTAATGATTGCCATTGCAATTGCTTGCCAGCCAAAGCTGCTTATCGCTGATGAACCGACTACAGCGCTGGATGTTACTGTACAAGCCCAAATATTGGAGCTTTTGAAGGAGATCCAGGAAGTCAATGATATGTCAGTTATCTTGATAACTCACGACCTGGGTGTGGTTGCCGAGATGTGCGATGAAGTAATTGTTATGTATGCAGGGAAAATTGCAGAGCGGACAGATGTCGATTCTTTATTTCATAATCCGAAACATCCATATACCCAGCTATTAATGGGGGCCATTCCAAAAATGGATGAAGAAGTTGAAACACTTAGCACAATTAAAGGGATTGTACCTTCATTGAAAAATATGCCTAAAACTGGGTGTAAATTTGCGGCGCGCTGCCCGAAGGCAATGCCAGAGTGCTTAACTGTTACACCTCAATTGGCAGAAAATGAAGAAGGACATGAGGTTGCCTGTCTCCTTTACGAAACTAGCCGCCCTAAAACAGAGGTGAACGCATAATGAGTACAGATGTAAAAAACACTGATGTCTTAAAAAAGGATAAAAGCAACAACGAATTGCTTCTAGAGATAAAAAACCTTAAAACATACTACCCGATAAAAGGTGGAATTCTCAGAAAGACAGTGGCAGTCGTTAAGGCGGTTGATGATGTTTCTTTTGAAATAAGAAAAGGGGAAACGCTTGGACTTGTAGGTGAATCAGGCTGTGGAAAGTCTACAACAGGGAGAACAATCCTCCGGCTGCTTGAACCTACTGAAGGGCAAATCATTTTTGATGGACAGGATATTACGAACGTCAGAGGAACAAGTTTAAGGAAAATACGACAGGACTTTCAAATGGTATTCCAGGATCCTTATGCATCCTTAAACCCAATGATGATGGTTGGGCATCTGGTGTCTGAACCGATCAGAAACTATAACAATAAATCAGAAAAAGAACTGAAGCCAGAAGTAATGGACCTGCTTGCAAAAGTCGGCCTTCCAGAAGATGCTTATTATAAATATCCACATGAATTTTCTGGCGGTCAAAGACAGCGAATCGGAATTGCTAGGGCACTGGCTTTAAGGCCTAAACTCATTATTGCCGATGAACCTGTTTCAGCCTTGGATGTATCTGTCCAGTCTCAGGTATTGAATCTATTAAAAGAGCTTCAAGATGAATTTGATCTTACTTTTTTGTTTATTGCCCATGATTTAAGCGTTGTTAAACATATGAGTGACCGGATTGGTGTTATGTACCTGGGCGGTCTGGTTGAAGTTGCAGAGAAAGACAGCATTTATGCAGAACCTCTTCATCCGTATACTCAAGCGCTTATATCTGCGATCCCTGAGCCTGATCCGCGCAAAAAGAAAGAAAGAATCATTTTAGAGGGTGATGTTCCAAGCCCGATCGATCCTCCAAAAGGATGCACATTCCATCCGCGCTGTGCGCATGCAATGCCAGAGTGCCAGAGCGTAAAGCCGGAATTAAAGGAGGTGAAGCCTGGGCATAGAGTCGCTTGTCACTTATATAAATAAGGCTTTGTCAAAAAAATATTTTTCGGGGGGAAAAAAATGAAGAAATCAGCATTTTGGCTTCTTTCAGTTCTTCTGATCATGTCTGTATTCCTTGCAGCATGTTCAGGCGGCGGAGAGAAAGCTAACACTGAAAAAGAACCAAAAGACGGTACTGATGGAGAAACAAAAACAGAAGCAACAGAAGGCGGAACAGTAACCTTCGGATACACACAGCCATTTAAAGGCGTATTCTCTTATGCTTACTATGAAGGGGAAGATGATGCAAATGCCCTTCAATTTATGCATGAAGGCCTTGTAGCTACAAATGACGAGCTACAGCCTGAACCAAACCTGGCTGAATGGGAACTTTCAGAAGACAAAACAAAGTTAACTTTCAAGCTTAAGCAAGGTGTAAAATGGCATGATGGCGAAGAGTTAACAGCTGAAGATATGGAATATGCATGGTACTTAATTGCTGATCCAACTTACGAAGGACCTCGTTTTGCTAACGTAGCAATGATCAAAGGTGCTCAAGAATACAAGGATGGAAAAGCTGACACGATCGAAGGTATTAAAGTAGTTGATGACTATACAGTAGAAGTAACAGTAACAGAACCTTCTGTTAACTTATTGGACAACATTTGGTCTATTCCAGAACCAAAACACTACTACGGAGATATTTCTTCAAAAGAACTTCCTGATGCTGACCAAGTTCGTAAGAACCCAATCGGTGTAGGACCATTCAAAATTAAGAATATCGTACCTGGTGAAATGGTAGAATTTGAGCGTTTTGATGATTACTGGCAAGGCAAGCCACAATTAGATGGCGTAGTTTACAAAATCATTGATGGATCACTTGCACAAGGTTTAGTTCAAAATGGAGAAATCGATATTATCGAGGCTCCAAAAGATCAGTGGGAAGCAATCAAGGCTCTTGATAATGTAAATCCGGTAGAAGCAGATGCTATGTCTTACAGCTACATTGGCTTTGACTGGGGTCATTATGACACTAAAAAAGGTGTAGTAGTTTCTGATAACAAGAAGTTCCAAAACAAAAACCTTCGCCATGCAATGGCACATGCTATTGACCGTCAATCTTTCATCGATGGTTTTGCAAACGGCTTAGGAAAACCTTTAAACACTCCATTCCCATCAGTTTCATGGGCGAAAATTGATGATTCAGAAATCAATCAGTATGAGTATGACGTAGAAAAAGCGAAAAAATTACTTGACGAAGCAGGCTTTGTTGATAAAGACGGCGACGGCTTCCGTGAAGATCCAGAAGGAAAGCCATTCACAATCAACTTTGATGCAATGGCTGGAGCTGAAACTTCAGAAGCGCGTGCTCAATTCATTCTTCAATCTTGGCAGGAAGTGGGCTTAAATGCCAAGCTTAACGGCGGATCATTAAAAGATTTCAACCTATTCTATGACACTATTGAAGCAGATGATCCATCTGTTGAAACATTCATGGGCGCATGGGGACTATCTGCAGATCCGGACCCATCCGGAATCTGGTTATCTACAGACAAGTGGAACATGTGGAGATGGTACAGCGAAGAGTCTGATGCTCTAATCAAGAAGGGTGTAACATTCCCAGAAGATGCTAGCAAAGATGTTACAGAACACCGTCAGGAAATCTACAACGAATGGCAAAAGCTTGTTAACGATGAATTGCCAATCATCTTCTTTGAACAGCGTATTGATCCATGGGCTATCAACAAGCGTGTTGGCGGAGTGAAAGTAACTCCATTTGGAACAGATGAGTTCTATAAGTGGCACATTGTAGAGTAATACGATAAGGAAACTGCATCATTGGGGGTTTTTCTGCCCCCGATGATTGCCAGTTTAACCAACGAATAAATTTTTGTTTGGTAAGGGGAATGGAAAATGCTACAGTACACAATTCGACGACTCATAGGTATGATTCCAATAATTTTCCTTATCTCAGTAGTGGTATTTTCTTTGGCTAAGTTAATGCCTGGAGATGCACTATCTGGAAAAATAGACCCTCTAAATTCAGATCCGGAGTATATTGAAGAAATGCGGGATAAGATGGGATTAAATGATCCTATTCCAGTACAGTATGTCCGCTGGATGAGTGGAGTGGTTCAAGGGGATTTTGGAGATTCATTTGTTCATAAGCGCCCGGTTATGGAACTAATCGGAGATCGTTTGCCGAACACAATTATTTTAGGAATAGCAGCTCTTTTAATAACTTATTTATTGGCTTTTCTAATGGGAAGATACTCTGGGCGTTTTGCCTATAGCGTTGGAGATTATTTAATATCGGCATTTAATTATCTTGCACTAGCAATACCTAGCTTTGTTGCAGCTTTAGTTGCGATTTATGTTTTTGCCATAAATCTGGGATGGGTTCCTGCCAGTGGAAGTATTGGCAGCGGCGTAGAACCAGGAACATTAGAATATTATTTAAGTAAAGCAAAACATACAGTATTGCCGGCTCTTGTATTGGGCGCCATGGCTACAGCCGCCTATACACAATTTTTGAGAAATGATATGATCGAAAGCTCTCGCAAAGATTATGTTCGTACTGCAAGAGCTAAAGGTACGAAGGAATCTGCGATTTATAATAAGCACATTCTAAGAAATTCAATTATACCTATTGTTACATTGCTTGGATTCGATATTGCTAACCTATTTGGAGGGGCAATCATTACCGAAACCATTTTCACATACCCTGGCATCGGCTATTTATTCGTAGAGTCAGTTAACGCACGTGATTATTCTGTTATGATGGCCATCGCCATGATGTTGACCATTTTAACACTAATTGGAAATTTAATTGCAGATTTACTTTATGGTTTAGTAGATCCGCGTATTCGTTTAAGTTAGGTAGGTGAGAGTATGGAACCTTCAATTTCACAGCAAACTTCGCCCGGTTTAGCAGAACCTGCTAAACCGCCGAAGAGTCAATCACCATGGGCTCTCGCCCGCCGCAAGTTTTTGCGCAATAAAATAGCTATGATCAGTTTAGCCTTTTTGCTGATTGTCTGTGCAATGTCCATATTGGCTGAGCCGCTAACTATGCCGGTAGAGGAAACAGCCAAGATCAATTTAACACAAATGAGCAAAGAACCATCTGCCGAGCACTTTTTCGGTACTGATAAGTCCGGGCGGGATGTATTTGCCCGTACTTTGCACGGTGGAAAAACTTCACTCTTACTTGCATTTTCAATCACGATCTCTGTCATTACCATTGGTACTCTTGTTGGTGCCACTTCAGGGTATTTTGGCGGTTGGGTCGATAATGCCCTTATGAGATTCACAGACTTTATGATGAACTTTCCGTTCCTTCTATTTGTAATCGTATTAAAGTCAATTTTTATTGAGTCAAGCACAGGAACCCTCATATTTGTAATCAGTGTTCTCAGCTGGACCGGTACAGCCCGTCTGGTACGAAGCAAGGTTATGGCTGAGAAGGAAAATGAATACATTATGAGTGCAGTCTCAATTGGCTGTTCAGCCCCTAAGACAATCTTTAAGCATTTATTGCCAAACGTAATGTCTACCATAATTGTTCAGGCAACCATTACATTGGCTGCAATGATTGTGGCTGAGACAGGACTAAGCTTCTTGGGGTTCGGTGTTCCAATCAATATTCCAACCTGGGGTAATATGCTTCAGGAAGCGAGAAGCCCAGATGTATTAACAAGCAAATGGTGGATTTGGATTCCGCCGGCAGCCATTTTAACTTTCACTATTCTTTCTATCAACTTTATTGGGGAAGGATTAAAGGATGCTTTCAATCCTAAGTCAAACCGTTAAACAATGTAAAAAACGCCATGAATGTGGCGTTTTTTACATTGTTTATAAATGATATTCTTCAAGTCTGGATAATTATCTTGTTCCGCCAAGTAGAGGTTCGCTAAGAGAATCAAGCCTGTGTAATGGTTTTATAGAAGGCTGTTTTCTAAAAGCCTGTTGTTTTTAAATAGATTTATGAATAGAACAATAAATAAGGTTGGTTGGAGCGAAAGGTGCGAGATCCCGCGAAAATGCATCCGCATTTCCTTCTGCGGTGATTATTCAAGGCCGCAATATCGTCATTATAAGAGCTCTATAACGACCATATCCGCTGTAACCTCCGCAATATCGTCTTCATAAGAGCTCTATGGCGACCATATTCAGGGCCAACTCCGCAATATCGTCTTCATAAGAGCTCTATGGCGACCATATTCAGTGCCAACTCCGCAATATCGTCTTCATAAGAGCTCTATGGCGACCATATTCAGGGCCGAATCCACAATATCGTCTTCATAAGCACTCCATGGCGACCATATTTAGTGCAACTCCGCAATATCGT